>DAOVSZ010000063.1 GCA_030627725.1 Desulfobulbaceae bacterium | reverse complement strand
TGCAGGGATTTTGCATTAGGAAACGTCACCACACCAGGGATTGAGACATACAATCCGAGTTCCACGACCCTCTCCGCCAATCCAAGATCACCGGAAAAACAGTGCATCACACCCCCGGCGTGAAAAGGGGCCTCTGCAGTGAGGACCTCCATAATGTCGTCATGAGCCTCCCGGTCATGGATAATAAGAGGCAGATTCAACTCTTTTGCCAGACGGACCTGGCGGATGTAGTGCTCTTTCTGCAACTCCACAGGCGCATACTGTTTGACACGATCCATCCCGACCTCGCCATACGCGATGACTTTTGGGTGGGCGGACATCTCTCTCAGCGTCTCATAGGTGCTGTCTGTCGCATCTTCTACATTGTGGGGATGGACGCCAACAGTGGCATAGACGCCATCATACCTTTCACTGAGCGCAATCGCGGCACGGGAACTCGTCTCATCAATTCCGACCGTAATAACCCGGGAAACACCGTGTTTTCCGGCCTGACCCAGAACATGATCAAGATCATGCCTGTATGGTTTCATATCAAGATGACAGTGGGTATCAATCGCAGTGACGCCTTCCGGCAGATCAGGCAAGGGGACAACTTTCTTTTTCTTTTTCGACATGATCTTTACAGTTCATCCGCCATTATTATCCATACCGTATCGTTTCAGTTTCCGCCACAGCGAAACACGGTCTATACCAAGGTATTGCGAAGCTACTGTCTTGTTCCCTTTACACTCCTCCAAGACCCACTCAATATAAGATTTTTCCTGTTCTTCAAGGGAAGGAATTCCCCCATCGTCCCGCCTTCGATATGTCTTAAAAACAAGGCCGCGAAGATCTTCCGGCAAATGGGAAACCTCAATAGTCTGCCCCCTTGCAAGGGCCACTCCACGTTCGACAATATTCTCAAGTTCCCGCACGTTGCCGGGAAAATCATACTGCATCAGAATATCGACCACCTCGGGAGAAACCGCTACAACCTGCTTCTTTACGGCAGTGGTGTTCTTCCAGAGAAAATGCTGAATGAGCAAAGGGATGTCATCCTTCCGTTCCGCCAGTGGCGGCGGGGTGATCGAAACGACGTTTATCCGAAAATAAAGGTCCTGCCGGAAATGACCGTCGTTCACCTCCTGCTGCAGGTTCCTGTTTGTCGCCGAAACAAACCTGATATCGACTTTTACCGGTGTGGTGCCGCCTATACGCAACACCTCCTTTTCCTGGATGGCACGAAGAAGCTTTACCTGCATGGACAGAGACATTTCCGTAATCTCGTCCAGAAACAGGGTGCCTCCTGCGCATGCCTCAAAGAGCCCTTTCTTCATGGTGTCCGCGCCGGTAAAGGCCCCTTTTTCATGTCCGAAAAGTTCATTGGCAAGCAATTCCTCGTTGAATGCTCCGCAATTGATGGAAAGCAAGGGGCCGTTCTTTCTGTGACTTGACTTGTGAATAAAACGCGCCAAAAGTTCTTTTCCGGTGCCCGATTCACCGCTAATGACCACGTTGCTGTCGCTTGTCGCAACCTGGGCCGCCACTTCCAGCAGTTTTTTCATTTTCTGATTGTTGGTCACTATGCCTGATTCTTTCCTGGTGATCTGCAGATACGAACGCAACTCGGTGTTTTCTCGTTTCAGGTCTCGTTTTTCAAGTGCCTCTTTTGTTACTTTCCGGACCTCATCAAGCTTGAAAGGTTTTGCTATATAATGATATGCCCCGGCCTTCATCGCTTCAACAGCAGAATCAAGAGTCGCATAGCCGGTTATCATGATTACTTCAGTATCAGGCCAGTTCGCTTTCGAGCGCTCAAGAATCTTCATGCCGTCCACTTCTTCCATCTTGAGATCGGTGAGCACAAGATCAAACTCCTTGGCATCTATCAATTTCAAGGCCTCGGGACCGCTTTGAGAAGACGTCACCGCGTACCCTTCCTTTTTTAACACATACTCCAGGTTCTGAATGGCAATAGGCTCGTCATCCACCACCAGAACGGTATTCTTCTTTTTCATTCCCGCACCTCATGCACAGGTAACCAGATAATAAAAGTTGTTCCCTGATCGATCCTGCTGTCGACCGTAATTTTCCCATTGTGGGCCTCAATTATTTCATGAACGACAAAAAGACCGATGCCGGAGCCCTGCCCGACATCCTTGGTTGTAAAAAACGGATCAAAAATATTCGCCAGTATGGAGGGCTCTATGCCCGGACCGTCATCCTCTACCATAATTTCGATCTCACGGCCCAGATTGTCGTTTTGTATGCCCGCAACTTGAATCCAGATATTTCCAGAGGTTCCCAAGGCATCTATGGAATTCTTGATCAAGTTCAAAAGGACCTGCTGCATTCCCTGTTTGTCCGCAAAAACGAATGAATCATCCGGGAATTCCAGATGAATTTTGATACCGCTTTTCATCTCACTTCGAAGAAGTTGTATCGTCTGCCGGACAAGATCTTCAAACGAGAATTTTTCCTTTGTAAACTTCTTGTTAACAGAAAAGTCCAGAAGGGTCCGGACAATATTACGCCCTTTGTCAGTCTGTCCTTCAATCTGCAACAGCAGGTTTTTCTGAAATTCCTTGTCGTTGTTATCTATCTCCTCAAGCAATATCTGCGCTGAGGTTGAAATATTGGACAGGGGGTTATTCAATTCATGCGCGACACCGGCAACCAGGGTGCCCATGGCGGCAAGTTTCTCGGACTGCACAATCTGCCTCTGACGCAGACGGAGTTCATTGACCATTCTCTGAAATGCCTGAAAAAGTGAAAGAATTTCCCTTTCAACATTGAGACTTGGCGGATCAAGCATCTCACCATGAGCAATGTTCAAGGTATAATCCTCAAGAAGCTTTAAGGAAGCGACAACCTTTCTCCCCATCAGAGTGGCCATGACAAAGGAGAGAAAAATCAAGGCAACCATGGAGCTTAAGAAGATTGAACGGCTGGCCTTCAGCAATCTTTTAATGTTATCTCTCTCGGCCTTTGCCGTGTTCTCTGCAAAATCAGTCATTTTTTTCCCGAGTTCACGGATGGTCGCCTGAAGTATTTCGAAGTTCACAATGCTCTCTGCGCCCGGAGAAGCGTTGTTGAAAGCATGCAGTTCCTCCATTTTTTTTCGATAATCCGACATGATCTGTTCGATCCTGCCAAGTTCACCGACGGAAGAAAGATCAATCACGACACGGCCATGGAGCTCTAGAATGTCTTCCAGCTTCTTCAGATAAGAAAAGTTGTCCGCAAAATCCGTTTCCATTGCATAGAGGAAGTAATTTTTTTCAAAACGGCGGCATTCAAGGGTCAGATTGTAGAAGTCGTCAATAACTTCAACGAGGACTACCTTCTTTTCTACCTGTGCGGTGATTCCATATGTGGTCAAGGCAATTACGATCACCACAAAAATCAATGAGAAGTAGCCCAGGGTGATTTTCTGCCGAATGCTTAACTCAGAAGGACTCATCATTTCTCCATATCCCTATCTTTCCGTCATATCGTTCAAATGCAAATCTCCAGTACATACCATCTCATGTACACCCTCTTGTTACAAAATGCAACGCAAAAAAATAAAAAGAAACACGTAATTAACTGTTTAATTATACTTATATTTTTTGCATGACAAAACCATACGTTACATTTTGCAACAATTGCATTTCTTGGGTCACTATTCAACAACGTATTGATAATACATATAAAACACAAGAAATAAGCAGTTTGGCACACCTATTGCTTTTACAGAGATCTAACCGGTACAACACTCAACGTAACCCAACAGGGAAGATATGAATATTTTCGGAAAAATAAAAGAGACTATGGCGGCAGTTGCTTT
Organism: Desulfobulbaceae bacterium; assembly: GCA_030627725.1. Lineage (GTDB taxonomy): Bacteria > Desulfobacterota > Desulfobulbia > Desulfobulbales > DAOVSZ01 > DAOVSZ01. The sequence continues at coordinate 6,848 of DAOVSZ010000063.1, read as the reverse complement.
TGCCGAAGCAGATGAGCCTGATATGGCCTTGCAGTTTCTTAAAACCGGAAAAAACGCTGACAAAAAAGTCCTTCTAGGGACGGACGAACACCCAATAAATACCAAGACCCTGTATCATGCCTTAAGCCTCTGCCGCCGAATGGGAACCTCCTTGGAAATATTTCAGCTTCTGCAGCCTCAGGCTGAACAACTCGAAGGGAAAAACCTGCAGCAGCAGACTGCATTCCAGAGCCAGTGCAAAAAATCCGGAATTATCTATCGAACAATAAAAAAAGAAAGTCGGCTCATTGATGAACTTGCTCCCTATTGTTCACGACGCAAGGACATACTGATAGTCGTTATTCAGCAAACCCTTCGAAGAGATAAAGAAGGATCGCAAAAGGACGTTGCAAGCTATTTTCATTGCCCTGTGGCATTTCTCACCTCATAAGAGAAAAAGTAACTATTCAGGTGGAGCGGCAAACGTAGCCGAAATTCCATCCCGTAACTATTCAGCAGTGCTTCAGATGTGCACAAGCAGGCTGACGAGCTATAGTGGGCTATGCGAGAAGGCCTGATCGTGTGCAGATGGAGTGCTGCTGAATAGTTACGAGGAAAATTATAAAAGCAGCACAAACCTCCTTGTTTTTTACCTGTTCGCCCCAAAGATCAAAGACCTGTCCATATTATGCCCTCCGAAACACTAAACATTTGACAAAGACTTCCGGTTCGGAATACATTTGTCAGATTCTAGAGGCGCTCTTTCTTCCGACACGAGCTTGTTACGAGAACAGCATGAATTCATCAATTTTAAATGCAATCTACAAACGGAGAAGCATCCGTGAATACACTGCCGAACCTGTTGCCGGAGACCAGCTGCACGAAATCATCAAGGCAGGCATCTGGGCCCCTTCCGGCCTGAATAACCAGCCCTGGCGCTTTGTTGTCATTCAGGACGATTCTATCAAAAAAAATCTTGCAGAGCAGACCCATTACGGTCATATCGTGAATGCGGCATCCGCTCTCATTGCTGTTTATCTTGACACAAACGCGATGTACGACGAGCTGAAAGACCACCAGGCAGCCGGGGCCTGTATCGAGAATATGCTCCTGGCAACCGAAGCGCTTGGTCTTGGCGCCGTCTGGCTGGGACAGATACTGAAAAACAAAAATGAGGTCAACCGGATACTGCAGTTAGGCGAGGAGTATGATCTTATGGCTGTCATTGCCATAGGCCATCCAGCCAAACGCGACCAGCAGTCGAGGCGGAAAGACATTGACGAATTTACTCTTCAACTCATACACAGTTTTAAAAAGTAGTCATATGGACCGGACACGAACAACATCTTTCTTGACCATTCTTACTTTGGCCTTTTTCATCCTGTTTTCAAGCGGCTGTGCCATGCTTCAGGGTTCAGAAGACGAGACCGCCTATGAACCTGCGCCTGAAAACGCACCCTATTATCCGTCCGGCATGGTTGATATCCAGATCCCTGGAGAATTATCTGAAAATCGTGAGGACAGCCTCTACATCGATACCGCATCGTTTATCGGCGGCATCAAGAGCTTTTCCGGCCGGGTTGAGATCAACTCTCTTTCCGACTTCTTCGTCACCACCATGGAGAAAAACGGCTGGAAAAAAGTAGGGAATATTCAGTACAAGAACGTCCTTCTTGCCTTTTCAAAACCAAACAAGACCTGTATGATCAGCATCTTTGACGCAGCCTATGGCATGAAGACCAAGGTATATATTTACGTTACGCAGGATATTGAAAGTTCAACATTCCAGGAAGGATCTCTTCAGTAATGTCTCTTCCGCTTACAGACAAAAAAATAGTCCTGGGCATATCCGGCAGTATCGCGGTATACAAAGTCGCGGACTGGCTTCGCTCTCTCCTGAAAGAAGGGGGTGAGGTCAATGTCATCATGACCGAGGCTGCAACCAGATTTGTCAGCCCTCTTACCTTTGCCGCCCTGTCCGGCAAAAAGGTCTACAGCAGCATGTTTGAGGAAGAGAACGCTGAAAATATTCCTCATATCTCGCTCGCCAGAGACTGTGATCTCATTCTGATTGCCCCGGCAACGGCCCAGACCATCGCCCGGCTTGCTCACGGTCTTGCCGACGATCTTCTCTCTGCCGTGACCCTTGCCACCAAAGCTAAAGTTGTTGTCTGCCCTGCCATGAACAGCAGCATGTATCTTCATCCGGCAACCCAGGCAAATATCAATAAGCTGAAAGAGTATGGCTACACCGTTGTTGATCCGGCTTCAGGACTCATGGCATGCGATGAAAAAGGGCCTGGCCGGCTGCCTGAATGGGATGTGATACGAGAATCCATTCTGCAGGCCCTGGCGCATCAGGATCTTCACGGTTGTCCAGTGTTGATTACTGCCGGACCTACTATCGAACCGATTGATTCGGTCAGATTTATCAGCAACCGCTCTACTGGAAAAATGGGCTTTGCCCTTGCAAGGGCCGCTCACCAACGAGGGGCTCAAGTGACTTTGATTACCGGTCCATCGAATCTTCCTCACCCGCCCGGCGTTCACGTTGTTTCCGTTCTCACTGCCAACGAAATGCATGAGGCGGTTATGACCAGGTACGACCGGAACCGGGTCATTGTGAAGGCGGCGGCAGTTTCTGATTTTCGGCCCAAGACCGTTCGTCCTGAAAAAATAAAAAAAGCAGCTGCTTCTCTCACCATGACCCTCCAACCGAACCCGGACATCCTGCAGGAACTTGGTGACCGCGGAAAAGAGTCAAAACACCCTCCCCTGCTGATCGGATTTGCCGCTGAGAGCCGCGATCACCTTGATGAAGGAGCAAGAAAACTCCGAGACAAGAACCTCGACCTCATTGTTGTCAATGATATCTCCGCAACAGATGCCGGTTTTGCAGTGGACACTAACCGTGTCACGATCCTGGCCCGGAACAGTGACGCATCCGAACTTCCTCTTCTCTCCAAGGAAGAGACCGCCCACCGCATCTGGAACAGAGTTGTGAAAATGTTGTAATAGCCTGAAGCCTGTACAACTATCATCACGATGAACGTAGAAAACGACCAAAAACTCTCCCGCCTCATATGGGGCTTGCTCCCCTGGGTCTTTGTCTGTCTGACATTCGCCTGTATTCTTTTCCTTTATTCGAAAGTTGAGAACAAAAAAGAACGATTGCTGGCTGAAATGGCAAATGCTGCAAAGGCTGTGAGCCCACCGATTAACGTCGTTACCCAGAAAATTCTGCCGATCGAAATGACCGACAAGATCGACCTGCCTGCAGTCATCAAGGCATGGGAAGACCTCACCATCCGTGCTGAGATTGCAGGGACTGTGGTCAAGGTCGATGTCAAAGAGGGGGACAGAGTTGCAAAAGGTCAGGCCCTGCTCGAAATAGACACCCGTGACTACGCAAACACCCTTCATTCGATAAAAGCAAGGCAGGAGCTTGCCAATACAAATTTTTTCAGACTCCAAAAACTCGACAGGAAGGATGCAATTTCCCAGGCCGGCCTTGACGAGGCGGAAGCTGTGTTTAAAGAGCTGAATGCCTCGTATGCAATGGCACAACTCAACCTTGAGAGATGCACAATCAGGGCCCCCTTTGCCGGCATAATCAACGACCTTCCTGCTATAAGCGGGAAATTTCTTGACCGGGGAGACCCTGTTGCACAGCTGCTTGCCATTGATCGCCTCAAGGTCGAAGTGGCGATACCAGAGGCAGACATTGCTGCTGCCCGGAATGTTGACAGGTGTAAAATCGTTCTGGCAGCCCTGGACAACCGGGAGGTCATCGGCAAAACAATCTTTGTCGCGAGCAAACCGGCATCACCTGCCATGGTATATATATTAAGGCTTGTTATAGACAATCCCGCTCACGAAATCCTGCCCGGCATGTTTGCACGTGCCATTGTAGTCAAATCGACGGATGAAAAATCGATCGGCATCCCGCTTTACGCCATTATCACCCAGGACTCGCAACAGTTCGTCTTCAAGGTTGAAAATGGTATTGCTACAAAGCAGAAAGTGGCTACCGGCTTCTGGGAAGACTGGAAGGTCCAGATCACTTCCGGCCTCACGGAAGGCGACCAGGTTGTTATCGTCGGCCACCGCGGCCTGGAACAGGGACAATCGGTCAATATCGTCAAAACCGTGACCCGGCCCGAGGCAGTCACCAGGTGATTGTCAGCGATACCGCCATAAAAAAACGGGTGAGTGTCGTTGTGCTCGCCCTTTTGATTCTTATTGTCGGCATGTACTGCTATTCCGCTCTCCCTCGTGAATCAGAGCCGGACATCACTATTCCCTACGTCTTTATCTCCACCACCTACAAGGGCGTTTCTCCCCCTGATATCGAGACCTCGATTACCATCCCGATTGAAAAAAAACTGACCGGACTTGAAGGGGTGGAGAAAATCCAGTCGGTCAGCGCTGAAGGCTTGAGTTCGATCAACATTGAATTTACAACCGGCACTGATATTGATGACGTCCTCCAGAAGGTAAAAGACAAGGTTGATGAGGCGAAATCAGATCTCCCCAATGACCTCGAAGAGGACCCGAGTGTCTTTGAGGTGAATTTCTCCGAGATGCCCATTGTTGTCTTTGCCTTGAGCGCAACCATTGGTCCGGCTCGACTCAAAGAGATCGCGGATGATCTGGCCGACGCCATTGAAACGATACCCGGAATCCTGGAAGTAGAGGTCACAGGAGGGCTTAAGCGGGAGATCAGGGTGGAATTCCTGCCGGAGAAACTCGCCTATTTCAAGCTTGCCCCCCAGCAGATCGAAGCGACGCTGAGGAAGGAGAACCAGAATGTGTCCGGCGGGGTCATGCGAATGGCAGACGGCCGTTTTCAACTCCAGACCCCGGGCGAACTGAAGACCCCGGAGGATTTCCTGCGCCTTACTGTCGGCATGCACAACGGTCAGGCGGTATTTCTTGCTGACGTTGCCGAGGTCTATGACGGGTTCAAAGAGGAGACCTCCAGATCACGCATCAACGGGAGGACCTCGGTAAATGTGCTGGTCAAAAAACGGGCCGGTGAAAACATCATCCGCATCAGTGATCAGGTTGATGAACTGATCGCAAAACTGCAGCCCTCCTGGCCGCTCGGCACCCGTATCACCAAGCTGATGGACAAGGCAAAGGACATCCGCAATATGGTGGCCGACCTTGAGAACAACCTTATCTCCGGCCTTATCCTCGTGCTTCTTGTCCTGCCGCTGGCGCTTGGGTTCAGGAACGCCTTTCTGGTCTCTCTTGCCATCCCCTTTTCCATGTTCCTCTCCTTTTCCATCCTCTATGCCATGGGGATCACCCTGAACATGGTGGTGCTTTTCAGCCTGACGCTCGCCCTTGGCATGCTGGTTGACAACGCGATCGTGATCATTGAAAACATCTACCGCTTTACCGCCCAGGGAGTCCCCCGCACTCAGGCTGCCATGCGCGCCACCAGCGAGGTGGCCTACCCTGTTATCGGCTCAACACTGACCACGCTTGCCGCCTTTTTCCCGATGCTGTTCTGGCCCGGCATTATGGGTGAATTCATGAGCTTTCTCCCCCTTACCCTGATCATTACCCTTGCATCAAGCCTCTTTGTTGCGCTTGTCATCAGCCCGGCCCTGGCCTCGCTGCTCTTAAAAGAAGGCGCTGCCGCATCCCACGTTACTACAGCACCCTCTCCTTCATCGACTGCTGCTGAAAAACCGGCGGAACCCAGAGGATTCATCCTTGTCTCATATAAAAAACTGCTCGAATCCTCCCTGAACAACCGGATCGCCGTGCTGACGATTTCCTTTATGCTGCTTGCGGTCATCTTTTTTTCATGGCTCTTGCGCATCGGCATAGAAAAACCTGTGGAGTTCTTTCCGCCTGTTGATCCGCCGTTCATGTATGTCAATATGGACATGCCTGAAGGCGCGGACCTCGAGCTCTCCGACAGGATTGCCCGTCAAATCGAAATGGCAGTGAGTGATAAGACGGCAAGCGGGCCAAACGGGAAAGGGTATATTGAAACCAGTGGATACACTGAGGCCCTTCATCTGAAAAAACACCAGACAGCAGACGGCAAGGCGTTTTCATCAGTCAGCGATCTTCCGAACGTCGAACATCTCTATGCAACCACCGTTGCCTCGGCCTCCGGATCGGGTGATATCTTCAGCGGCAATACCCCGAACCATATAGGCATTCAGTTTCTTGACTTCAACAAACGCTCCTACTCGACCAAAGTAACCATGGAGGCGATACGCGAACGCATCCGTTATATTCCAGGCGCCAAGATCACCATCAAGGAAGCCGACATGGGCCCGCCGACCGGCCCTCCGATCAATATTGAAATCGTTGGCGCTGATTTTGCCGTGCTCGGCGCTCTTGCCAAAAATATCAAAAAAATCGCAGCCCAGGTTCCCTTTGTAAAGGACATCCGTGACGATTTTGTTGAAGGCACGCCCACCATACGACTCCATATAGACAGGCAGAAGGCCGCTTTGCTTGGACTTTCCTCAGCTTCCGTTGCCATGGCCCTGAAAAACGCCTATAACGGTCTTGATGTCTCCACATACCGGGAACTGGACGAGGAGTATGATATCACGATCCAGCTGCCGGCCCGCTACAGAGAGAACACGGAAACACTCAAAAACCTTCTTATTGCCGCAGCTGACGGAACGCTTGTGCCTCTGTCCACAATTGCCCGGTTTGAATATACCGGCAGCCTTGGACGCATAGTGCGTATCAACAACGAACGGGTGGTAACGGTTAAGGCAAATGTGAACGAAGACAAAATCCCCGCCCCTGTTGCCCGGGCCCAGGTCGAGGCCTTTCTGCAGAAGATGAAACTGCCGCCGGGCTATCAGGTGCGTTTTACCGGTGAGCAG
>DAOVSZ010000207.1 GCA_030627725.1 Desulfobulbaceae bacterium | reverse complement strand
CCACCCTGCTCGGCGAGTTCACCTATGAGGGCACGGAGACGTCAATGGGATATACCACGGTCAACCCGACCATGGTCATCATGTCGGAAGATGATGATACTGTTGTTGATGCCCTTGGCGCTTGTGATGGCGATGCTGATGCAGATGATATGGACGATAACTGCACATCCTGGTATCTGCTGTTGGGCACCGGCCCGACAGACATGGTCGGCAACAGCACTCAGACCCCGAAGATGGTCGTGCTGCCGCTCGACTGGCTGGGGCAGGGACAGGGCGGCACACAGCGGCCCCTGCGGATACCTGATGCAACGCCATCGGTTGCAAATAATGAAGGAGGGCGGTTTGAGTTGGCTACAGTTCCTGCATCACCGAATAACGGTTTTGTCAGCGATATCATCACAGTGGATTTCAGGCTTGAAAAAAGCTATTTTTCCGATGCGGTCTATGCCGGCACAATGGAGCACCGGACAGACGGTGGTAACCCGTACTGGGGCGGCGCCATGTATCGGCTTGTAACACAGAGCATGGAAGATCATGACGGTGACCTTGGCGTCCTCACCTCTGATATTCAGCGGCCGACACTTCCCAGTGACTGGAGCGGGTTGTTGACAGCCGATTTCAGCCTCACAAATCCCCGGCCGCTCATTGATGTAGACCAGCCGATTTCCGCAGGCCCGTCAGTGGGCACGGACAAGGATAATTTCTGGGTCTATTTCGGAACAGGGCGGTTCTGGGATGCGACGCTGGATAAAACAGATGCAACGCAGCAGTCTTTTTACGGAATCAAGGAGCCGCAGACCTGCGGCTCAGTGACTGCAGCCGAGGAGCTTGTTGGCCTGACGGCTGCAAGGGAGTTTACCTGGGAGACGGTGACCAAAGTGGATACTACTGTCGCTGGAACTGTGACTTGGAATACAACCCCCGGCACGCAGGGGCTGCAGCGGACCGATCAGGTCCTGATAGCGCAAGATACGCTGCCGACCGCCTCCGTCTCCTGCATGACCACGGGCCATGCCTGGTATGATGCTGCTGGCGCCACCGGTGTTGTTGATTATGAGGACTCCTGTTATGAAATGTGGCATAATAACCCATTAGGTGACAGTGAAATAATGAGCTTTGATCAGCTGCTCACCTATGTTGCCGGCGACTGGGATGCAGATTGCGGAGGAGATACGATTGCCGATTCTGCGACGGGAACGGACGGCTGGTACTTTGATTTTTATAGTGAACGTGAGCGCAACCTGGGCCAGGCAACGCTCTTGGGCGGACTTCTCCTGTTTGCGACGTATCAGCCGTACTCTGATATCTGTATGCCAGAGGGATTGAGTTATCTTTATGGCCTCCATTATCAGACCGGCACGGCCTGGTATGAGTCTGTATTCGGCGATGAGTATGTTACCGGCGAACCTCAAATAATTATCCCCCGCCTGAATCTCGGTCGCGGCATGACGACCACCCCGAACCTCCAGGTCGGAAAAGATACGGCCGGCCCCAAGGCCTTTATCCAGACAAGTACCGGGGAGATCAGGGAAATCCAGCAGGAAACCTCTCCGATCCAGAGTTTCAGGACAGGCAGGTCTAGCTGGCGCGGAACATGTCAATAATTTTTCGGCCTCACCCCAACTTCTCCCCCGGGAGAGGGTTGGGGTGAGGGGCCAGTTCGCCTGCCAGTATCCACAACAGACCGACATCTCGCTATGCTTCAAGATTATTCCTCTTCATCAACAAGCCAGTATGAAAACTTTTAAAGACGAAACATATCTTCTTAGTGTTCTTTTAAAACAGGGCCTGATCTCACCAGAGCAGGAAACCCTTGTCCGCCAGAAGAAGAACCAGCAGCGGACAGTGCTCTTAAAGGCGCAGCTTCACCGGCGAAAGACCGACAACAAAACACCCTTTGACGACCAGCCCGATATGGTGGATATTGTCGTCTCCTTAAACCTTGAAAACCGGAAGGCAAAAGACCAGCTGCTCACCGAAGAGGACATTATCCGGGCGGTGGCCGAGGACCAGGGCCTGTCGTTCAAGGCGCTGGATCCGCTCGATCTGGACCTGAATGTAGTGACCAAGACAATTCCAAAGACCTTTGCGCAGAAACATCTGTTGCTGCCTTTCGGGATTAAAAACGGTGTCCTTGATGTGGCGTTTTATGATCCGGCGAAACGTTCACTTCTGGAGGACATTGAGCGGGCGAATAAACTTACGGTCCGGCCCTTTGTCAGCACCAAGACAAATATCAGAAAGATCCTGGCCGAGTTTTTCGGCTTCCAGACTTCCATTACGGCAGCGGAAACACATCTGTCCGGGCCTGCGGTCGATCTGAGCAATCTCGAACAGTATGTCAGCATTGCCTCATCCGAAGAGATCGCCTCATCGGACCAGCATGTCAAGGGGGCGGTCGACCATATGTTCAACTATGCCTTTGAGCAGCGGGCAAGCGATATCCATCTGGAGCCGAAAAGGGAGAACTGTCTGGTCCGGCTCAGGATCGATGGCGTGCTCCACACCATTTATAAACTGCCGAAAGTGATCCATCAGGCGGTCATCTCCCGGATCAAGACGCTTTCCCGGCTTGATATCGCAGAAAAGAGAAGACCGCAGGACGGCAGGATCAAGGTGAACCGCGAGGGCAAGGAGGCGGAGATCAGGGTCTCGACCATTCCGGTTGCCTTCGGAGAAAAGGCGGTGTTGCGGATTCTTGATCCGGACATCATCTTCAAGGGAATGGATGCGATCGGGTTTTCCGAGCGGGACAAACAGGTGTATGAAGGGTTTGTTCAATCTCCGCACGGCATTATCCTGGTGACCGGACCCACAGGAAGCGGAAAATCAACTACCCTGTATTCAACCCTGAATATGGTTGCGACACCGGAGAAAAATATCGTGACCGTCGAAGACCCGGTGGAGATGGTGTATGAGAACTTTAACCAGATTGCGGTCCAGCCCCAGGTGGATGTGACCTTTTCGAGCATCCTGCGGAATATCCTGCGCCAGGATCCGGACATCATCATGATTGGTGAGATCCGCGATCTGGATACTGCAGTAAACGCCATTCAGGCGGCCTTGACCGGCCATCTTGTCTTTTCCACCCTGCATACCAACGATGCGGTCACCTCGATCAGCCGTCTGGTTGATCTCGGGGTCCAGCCCTTCCTGATCGGGTCAACCCTCTTAGGCGCCATGGCGCAGAGGCTGGTGCGCACCATCTGTCCCCATTGTGTCGAACCGTATACGATGCAGGCAGAGGAGTTGCGTGGGTTCGGTCTGCCGGTGGATGTGGAAGGGGAGATAGAACTCAAACGGGGCACAGGCTGTCGCGAGTGCAGGGGGACCGGGTATCTCGGCCGATGTGGGATTTTTGAGATATTCCCGATGTCTGTCAAGATCAAGGAGCTGATCAGTTCGCGGGCCTCAGAGGAGGATGTCCGGAAAACAGCGCTCGCCGAAGGGATGACCTCGCTTAAAGATGATGCCTGGCAGAAGGTCAAGAACGGCATCACTACGAGTGAAGAGGCCTTGAGGGTGGTTGGGGCGGGGTAACTTTTGTGTTTACGCTGCCAGATCTATTTCCGTACAGATTTTATGACAGGGTACAAAAATTTTTTTCGAGGACGTTAGTTGGATCAGTCCTGCCTGTTTTAAAATCTGCACGTCGTTATAAACGTTTTTGTAATTACGTTGCAGTTCTTTGCTGAGACCTCTTATGCTGCTTGGGCCAAGCCGGTGGAGTGTGGACAGGAGGGCGAGGCGCTGGTTTGAAAGCACTCGCAGCAGGGTAGCAGCGTCAAGAAAGAAAAGGTGTTCTTCCGGCTCCCGTATGGCATCTTTTTCTGCTCTGTGCCAGGCATTGATAAATGCCTGGTTTACTTTTTCTTCAGAGATTATTTCTATCTGTACTTTACTTTTTCTTTTCATGAGGCGCCTCCGGTCACTGCATCAATGTCTTGCTGAAAATCTGCCACTAAGGTTTCTACGTCCTTAAACCGATATGAGTATTCTTTGCCGGCGAAATGCCTGTGGTCTCCTTTGCCTGATTCATTGTCATATCGGACCAGGCATTTTCCCGCGGCAGTCCCGTAGTATAAACGATATTTCAGGCCATGGGGCCTTTCAGTTGAGGCAGACGGCAATTTCCAGATCACCATTTCCCGCATCGACCCATCCGGGTATATGAGTTTTGATCTGTAAAGAAGTTTTTCTTTTGCCATATTGCCTATTGTACCATATGGCGTTAGGCGCCACAATATAATTGTATGAAGCAATTTTCTAGCAGGATATTGCTTTTCGGTCTGCTAATGGTTAATTTGTTGCTGCTGTTAAAACAATTTTCGTGTCGTTTGGTGGATTTTGTGGCCAATGCCAAGAACCAGTTATGAAAAAAATCGTCGCAACAAACAAAAAAGCCCGCCATAATTATTTCATCGATTCGGTCATAGAGGCGGGGATGGTTCTGGTCGGTTCCGAGGTGAAATCGCTCCGGGCCGGCAAGGCGAACCTGCGTGATGGATACGCCAAGATAAAAAACGGCGAGGTCTTTCTCTACAGCGTTCATATCTCGCCGTATTCCCACGCCACCTATGACACGCCGGACTCCAGAAGGGTCAGGAAACTGCTGTTGTCCAAACGGGAGATAAAAAAACTGATCGGCAAGGTGCAGGAAAAAGGGTTTGCGCTTATCCCGTTAAAGATTTATTTTAAAGAAAACGGCAAGGCAAAGTTGGAACTGGGCCTTGCCCGGGGAAAGAAACTCTACGACAAGCGGGCCGCGATCAAGAAAAAAGACACGGACCGCGATTTAGAGAGAACCTTAAGCAGCTATTAGGTGTCTTACATATACATATAAGTGTTTAGGCTGAAGACTTTTAGGTGTTGTTAGAAAAGAGCTGTATTTTACCAAAGAGAAATCAGTCTGAATTAAGCGATTTAATCGCGAAGATATTTGTCGAGATTTTGATGCAATAAGGATTTCAAAAAAAGTAGGCATACCTGGAAGGTCTGTCGAGGCTTTTTGGGAGCCTTAGGGCGCAAAATAACAGAGAAGATCGAGTGAGTAAATCGTGCAAGTCTGACAAGAATGGGGGCGAAACGGATTCGACGGGGATATGTAAGCTGGGGCTGCATGCCGAGCCTTCCGCCAACTCGTTAAACTGGTGGAGATAACATAGTTGCAGACGACTATGCATATGCTGTAGCAGCTTAGAGCCGCTACCGTCCTCCTGGTCCTCTCCCGCTGGACCAGATCAGGGCGTCGACTCCGCGGGATAGTTTCTTGCTGCTCCTGCCGGCAGGAAGCGAACCAAAAGCAGGATAGCGCCGAAGATTTCTTGTCCTGGAGGGATTCAGGCGCGAAAAGCAGCCAAACAGGACTAAGTATGTAGATGCTCGCAGGGGAGTATTTCCGGACGCGGGTTCGACTCCCGCCGCCTCCACCACTTCATTGCTGTAAAATTAAAGGGTTATCGTTCTCGATACCCCTTTTTTTGTGTTCCCCCTGTATGCCCACCGCTGGACAGCTGGGATACGTTAAGAGCATTGCCTGGATCATTGTATCTAAGCGTT
>DAOVSZ010000071.1 GCA_030627725.1 Desulfobulbaceae bacterium | reverse complement strand
GCCTTCCGGGCCTCCTTAAAGGCGAGACCTTTGTATCGATGTATGAAATCCTGAGACACCGGCGGAGACGCTATATCAAGGCCGGTCGGTTCCTCACTTGATCTGAGAGGCCTGGCCGGAAGAGAAAGAAGCTGGGCAACAGTCTCTTCGGTAACAACCGGGTCCGGGTTCATGATCATCACCCGTTCAATAAAATTACGAAGCTCACGAACATTTCCCGGCCATGTATGGCGGGCCATTGCCTCTAAGGCTCCTGGAGTGAACCCCTTTCTCCCGATCCCCTTTCTGGCATATTCCTCCGTCAACTCGGCAACAAACTCCGGAATGTCCTCCAGACGCTCCCTGAAAGGCGGCACATGAATCGGCACCACGTTCAATCGCCAGTACAGGTCCTCTCTGAAATTTCCCTGTCGTATCTCCTGCTCAAGGTCCTTGTTTGTTGCAGCAAGCACCCTGACATCCACGGAAAAGGTGCTGGACCCGCCGACACGCTCAAATTTCTGCTCCTGGAGAATCCTTAAGATCTTGGCCTGGGTCTTCAGGCTCATGTCCGCAATCTCATCAAGAAAGATCATGCCGCCGTCTGCCAGATCGAATTTCCCTCGCTTGGACTCATTTGCGCCGGTAAACGCCCCTTTTTCATGACCGAAGAGTTCACTCTCGATCAACTCTTCCGGTATGGCGGCACAGTTCATGTCAATCATCGGCTTATGACTGCGTCCGGACAACCGATGGATTGACTGGGCAACAAGCTCCTTGCCTGTCCCGTGTTCGCCTGTGATCAATACCCAGGCATCGCTCGGCGCGACCCGTTCGATCTGTTCTTTCAGGTGTTTTATAGCTAAAGATTTTCCCGTGATCTCCGGCTGCTTTTTCTCCTTCTGGCGCAAGATCCTGTTCTCTTCTTCCAAATGAGACAGGTGCACGGCATTATTTATCGCCAGAACAATCTTGTCGTAGGAAGGCGGCTTTTCAATAAAATCAAAGGCCCCCATCTTTGTCGCCTGCACAGCCGTTTCAATGGTCCCATGACCGGAGATCATGATAACAGGCAGACCGGCATGGTCTTCCTTGATTTTTTTCAATGCCTCAAGCCCATCCATACCAGGCATCCAGATATCAAGCAGGACCACGTCAATCCTCTCCTCTTCAATGATCGAAAGGCCCTCTTCCGCCGACCCGGCGCAGACAGGCACAAACCCTTCATCCGACAGAATTCCCTGCACGGATTCCAGGATACTGGCTTCATCGTCAACAATAAGAATTTTTGATGCCATATGGTTATGGGTTAATTGAGTTAATTGAGTTTATTGGGTTTATTGGGTTTATTGAGTTGTTGAGTTTGTTGTAAACCGCTCTTTCCCGCCTTTGTGCCTACTTAATAGTATATATCCTTCAGACCGATTCGAACACCCCTGAATTACTTTTTTCTCTCTTCCCTTACTCAAAAGGCAGTTCAATGATAAACCGTGCCCCTGAGGGATCATTGTCTTTTACCCGGATATACCCGCCGTGGTCCGCGACAACCGTGCTGGCAATGGCGAGGCCTAAGCCTGTTCCTGCCTTTTTGGTGGAAAAATAAGGCTCAAAGAGCCTGAGTTTGTCTTCGTCCTTGACACCCGGCCCATTATCGTTGACTTCCAGGAAGATACGTTTTTTCCCCACTTCATGGGTCAATGCAACCTCTACTATACCGCCATCTGGAAGCACTGCAACTGCATTGTCGAGCAGATTCACAAGGACCCTGCGCATCTGTTCCGGATCAAAGGAAAAAGGAGGGACATCGTCGTTGCAGGAATAATAAAAAGAGATATTCTTATGGGCTTCCTGATAAAGGGCCAGGACCTCTCTGGCCACCCCTGTTATACTATTCAGGCTCTTCCGTACCGCCGGCATCCTGGCAAAACTTGAAAATTCACTGACCAGTCGTTTCAGCTCATCCACCTGATTGATGATTGTCGAGGTGCAGAGGTCAAAAATTTCTCCCTCTTCCGCCAGCGTCTCCAGATACCTCTTTCTGAGTCTTTGCGCAGAAAGTTGTATCGGGGTGAGCGGATTTTTGACCTCATGCGCGATCCTTCTCGCCACCTCGCGCCACGCCGCCATTCTCTGCGCTTTTTCAAGTTCCGTCAGGTTATCAAAGACAAGTACGACACCAAGCCTGTTCCCCTCATCATCTTCAAGGCGGACAAAGTTGACCCTGAGGGAAAATGTCTCATCCCCAATTGTCAGACGGAGAGGACGCTGAATAGACGTTTTTCCAGACTGTTCCAGTTCAGTAAGAAATGTGTCCAGCAGGGAAAGATGGGCAAACCGGAGAACGGAGCGATATCTTCGGTTCAGCACACTGTGCCTGTCGACACCCAAGAGCTCTTCCGCAAAGCGGTTGATTGTCGTAATCCTGCCGTCCTTATCAAGTGAAATAACACCGGCAGTCACGTTCCGCAGAATGATCTCGGTATAGCGGCGTCTCTCTTCAAGCTCCTGAATACTGTTCTCCAGGGCCTTATTTGTCTCTTCAATCTGCCGCTTTCCTTCCAGAAGGTCTTGTGTCATCTGATTAAAGGAATCAACCAGGGTGCCCATCTCATCCCCGGTCTCCTTCTCGATGACAAAATCAAGGTCGCCATCCGCAACTCTTCTGGTTGCATCAGCAAGCTTACCCATAGGACCTGTCAGGCTGGCCGCCACATAAAACCCGAACCAGATGGCGGAGAAGATGATAAGAAGTGTGACGATAAGCAGCATGACCAGGAGACTCGTCTTTATCGGGGTCTTCATCAACACCAGCTGCCTGTACCCTTCAAGGCCTTTTGAAATAACATTCATGCTCGCCAGCCGCTCTGCAGGGATAAACATAGAAATAACCAGGACCTTGTTCTCGCCAAAATCATCAGTCGCCATACGAACACGGGTCAGGCCGCGGACAAGCTCTCCAGCGGCAACAGCCTGGATTATCTGCATCCCTTCCTCCCCGGCAAGTGTTCTGCGCAACAGTTCGGCCGGTAGAGCAGGCACCTCCATGTTCACGATCGCAGGGCCGGCTGCAGATACGATGACGGTATGCTGGTCCGAGATGAGTTCGAGCCCTGCCAGGTTGTATTTTTTCAACATATCGGCAAAATAAAACCCCAGCCAGCTCCCCTGGATTGATTCTTTTTCCCGAGTTTCAAGATACATTGTCGTTGCTTTCCCAAGCTGTTTCACCCGCTCTTCCTCATCCTGATATATATTCCTGGCAAGCGAGAGCGATTCGACCAGTGATTCCTCCACGTTGATATTGAACCAGTAGTCCATGCTGGTGGAGACAAACTGGAGGGCGACAAAGAAAAGGAGAGCTGTAGGAATGAGCGAAAGACAAACAAAAGAAATAACGATCTTTGTCCGCAGTCTCGTGCCGAGCAGCTGTTTGCGGCGGTCAAAAAGGAGCTGCGCAAGTTCACGCAGGACGAGAAAGACCATCAAGAGAAGAAGAAGGACGTTGATGTTGATCAACACAAAGACAAGGACATTGCCGCTGACCGGAAACGGAACCTCACCGAGGGTAAAAACCTTCGTTTCCAGGTAGGTAAGAACCGGAACCAGGGCAAGACAGCAAAGGATAATTATCCGAATGCGCCGCCGTTTCCGGATCTTTTTCTCCTGCAACTCCTGATATATCTCAATATCTAAATTCGGTTTCATACCAGTCAGTATCAAAATCCCAGAAAGATCCAAACGGTACAAGATAATTAAAAAACAGAGGAAGTGTTTTCTTGGCAAGTCTGGCCTTGACCCGAAGGGAGTATTCGGCGTCAGCAACGAGCCTTGAAAGGGGATATACCTTAAAGCCATTCACCTCAGCCATCAGGGACTTTGCCTCCTTGAGCGACTTCGTAATAGAGAGCTGCATACTGTTTGCTGAACTCGTTATATGATATTCCTCTTTGAGGGTATCGTAGGCAAGAGAATGATCAAAAGAAAGCGAGACCTCTTCCCGGTCGACCCACCCTTTTCTGATAGCGGACAACTCAACAAAGAACGTAAATGTCACCGGTATGCCGTTATGGATCCCCTCTTCAATCTCCGGCGTAAAGGCATTGGAAATGGTAAAAAACAGCAGAAGGTCCGTGCTCGAATTCGTCACGATGAAATCACGGATCTCCATCTCCTGGGCATAAAGAGATTGCAGCGGCGCCAAAAAGAATGCCAGAAAGGCCAGAAGAAGGATTACCCTTCGAATGGCGGTTGGGAAAATTTTCTTATTAATTTGATGCATATGAGAAAATCAAAGTTATCCTAAGAGTATACATGATACTCTGAAAGAGTCCCCGTAAACCGTAAACTGTAAATCCTGCCTTGGCGGGAGAAATCGTCTTACCCCCATTTATCAATCACCATCTGCTGCGCTCTTTCCAGAAACGGTGTAAACGTCCCTGAATCAAGTGCGGACAGACTCACGGCATCATACTGTTTGACCATGGTTTCAACAGACTCACGGTCCACAAGGTCCACCTTGTTCAACACCCGAAGCATGGGAATTGAATCCAGGCCAAGGTCATGAAGCAGGTCTTCAACAACGGAAATCTGTTCGGCAAACCGGGGGTTGCCGAGATCGATGACATGGACCAGGACATCCGCCTCGTGCAATTCTTCCAGAGTGGCCTTGAACGCCTGCAGAAGTTCGGTCGGCAGGTCCCTGATAAATCCAACCGTGTCCGTAATGATGACATCGATATCTCTTGGAAACCGCAAACGGCGGCTGGTCGGATCGAGCGTTGCAAAGAGTTTGTCTTCGGCAATAATATGACTCTGGGTCAACGTGTTCAAGAGTGTCGACTTGCCGGCATTTGTATAGCCGACAAGGGAAAGGACCGGAAGGTTTTTCTTACGCCGGCACCTTCGTCTCTGGTGTCGCTCACGGCTTACCGTTTTCAGTTTTTTTGCAAGCTTTGCAAGCCGGTCGCTGATCCTTCGCCGGTCCACCTCAAGACGCGTCTCGCCGGGCCCTCTGCCGCCAATGCCGCCGGTCAGCCGTGAAAGGGCGTCATCGCGCAAGGTCAGCCGAGGAAGCATATACTTCAGTTGGGCCATTTCAATCTGCAGCTTGCCCTCACGGCTCCCGGCCCGCCGCGCGAAGATATCCAGGATAAGCTGCGTCCGGTCAATGACCCGAAGTTCCGTATGATCGGTTATCGAGCGGATCTGCGAAGGATTCAGCTCCTGGTTGAATATCAGCAGATTTGCATTCAGACTGAGCGCAGCCAGCATCACCTCGCCAAGCTTCCCCTTTCCCAGAATCCACTTGGGGTTTATCTTGGCGCGTCTCTGGATAAAGGTGTCCAGGACAAGAACATTGTCCGACCGGGCAAGTTCCACCAGTTCATCCATGGCCTCCTGCTCTTTTGCCTTGGAAGAGGTGGTGACACTGATCAAAAGGGCCCGGTCCCGCCCAAGGTCGACTTCCCTGACCGGCTTAAAACGCGAAAACTCCTCCTCCAGGGCGGTTATAATCTCCCGAAATGTCTCAGGCTGCCGGGAAGGAACAACCGGCGGCAGGACAACCCAGTTTTTCCCGTTAACGGGAGTCGGGGCAAGATGGGCCGGATAAATGCGTTCCGGCAACCCGTCAGGCCCGATCTTGATGACCGCGATCATATCAAGCCGCAAGAAGAGAAGATCGATCAGATCATCATCCGTCAGGTCCTCTCCTGCAAGATGGGTATGCACGCATCTGAGCCCCTTGAGCCGGCCGCCGGAAGACCTGAAATGGGAAAGGACCGGGATCACGATCCTTTTATTGTCGCCGGCAATGACCTGCTGCACCTGACCGGCCCGGTTGATCAAAACACCAAGCTGACGACCGGTTTCCTCAGACAGGGCCGCAAGCTCTCTTGCCAGTTCAGGGCTGATAATCAAATCAGGCGGGACCCGGCGATCGGCTATACGGTCAAGCCTTTTCAGCTGAGCAGTTTTCAGACCGTGCGTGTTTCCTGTAACTTTGCCGATGGGACATCCTATTGGGTTTATTGGGTTATTGGGTTTATTGGGTTTATTGAGTTTATTGGGTTGTTTGGTTTATTAAAATCTATACCTCTATACCTCTATACCTCTATCAACTCTATCAACTCTATAACCCTATAACTCTATAAACTCAATAAACCCTCTCACTTTCTCAACACCCTCGTATTGCCGACGCGTATCGTCAGTTTGACCTTATCGAAATATTCGAGCAGCGGAATGGAAAATTTTCTTGTGATGCCGGTGAGAGACTTAAACCCCTGCGCATCTATCTCCCCATTCTCCTTAAGAAAATTATGAAGTTTTTCCTTCAGATCAGCAACAGCGCCTGCATGAAAATAGAGGTCCTCGCTCACCTTGATCAGAATAGCCTCCCGCACCAGCACTCCAAGAAGTTCAAAAAGGACTTTCTGTGAAAATTTTGAAAATTCAGCGACCGTCTCTTTGACCGTAGGAGGCATCAGGCCGCCTTTTTTATAGAGGGCCTCGATATCTTTTCGTAAACTCTCCTCGTCTGCCGCAAATGAAATCTCGTGACCGGCCATGCGGATCACAGCGCCTTCGGTAGCAATGACCCCCTGTTTGCTCAGGTCGTGCAGGGCAAACTGAAAGAGCCGCTGGTCCAGGCCTCTGAACAGACGTGATCGCAACTCCTCTTTGGACAGGCCGGGCTGCATGGGATTTTGTTGATGAAAGACAACAAGGATCTCCTGGACAGCGGCCTTGATCTTCTCGTAGACACTTTCTTCGATCATCCGCTGCTTTTCAGAGTCAATGACCAGTATCTTTCTGGCGGATATCGGAGCGTTCAAGATTTTTTTAATCTTATTCCCGAAGATACCACTCTTGACCGAAAGCTGCTCAAGGGTCAGGCCGTCAAAACCGCTCTCACGGATCTGCATCAGAATGTGGTCTTCCGGAGAACCTTTTCTGTAGCAACGGAAAATTTCTTTATTCTCAGCCCTGAAACGGCGTTTCTTTTGTGCCGAGGCATGAAAGAGAACGCCTCCGCCGATCGTATACACCGGAGAATAACTCCTGATCACATACCTGTCACCCGGCCAGATGCCGATTGGTTTTTCGAGCAGCAGTTGAACATTGGCCTGAGACCCCGGCGCCAGTTCCTCATCTTCGAGCAGCACGACCCTGCCCATAATCTCAGCCGTGCCGATATGCACCCGGACGCGTGTCCTGTTCTTGAGCGCCTTCTTGTTGCCGGCAAGATAGACAAGGTCCGCATCAAGCATGTATGAGGGGTCGAGAGATCCGGGTGTCGCTATGATGTCTCCCCGATCGATCATCTCCTTTTCAATGCCCTGGATATTGATCGCTGTCCTGTTTCCCGCCTCAACCTCGTTGACATCCGCGCTGTGCACCTGAATGCCTCTGATCTTGCCGGAAATCCCGCCCGGATAAATCGTAATATCATCCCCGACCTTTGTCCGGCCTGAGATGGAGGTGCCGGTAACAACCGAGCCAAATCCCTTCATTGTGAAAACACGGTCAACAGGGAGCCGGAAAGGACCATAGGCCTCTTGAAATTCGCAAGAAGAAACCAGTTGGTCAAAAACCTGCCGCACCTCTGCAATCCCTTCTCCCGTGGTGGAAGACACCGCAACCATCGGGGCGTCTTCAAGGAAACTGCCTGCAAAAAACTCTTTTGTTTCCTCAAACACGAGATCGAGCCAGTCCGGCTCCACCATGTCCTTCTTGGTAATGATGACACATCCCTTCCCGACCCCGAGCAGACTGCATATCTCGAAATGTTCCCGCGTCTGCGGCATGACCCCCTCGTCTGCCGCAATAACAAAGGCAACGATATCAATACCGGCAGCGCCGGCGACCATGTTCTTGATAAACTTTTCATGACCCGGCACGTCAACAATGCCGAGACGATGACCGCACGGCAGATCAATAAAGGCGAAACCGAGTTCAATGGTTATCCCCCGCTCCTTCTCCTCCTTAAGCCTGTCGGTGTCAATACCGGTAAGGGCCTTGACAAGACTTGTCTTGCCATGATCAACATGACCTGCTGTGCCAAGGACTATTTCTCGCATAACATCATAATAATTAGCCACGAAAAGCTTTTTAAAATAGCCACGAACCCCACGGAAAAACACGAAAATTTTTTCTTTAGTATACTTTCGTGGGTTTCGTGGCCATTAAGTTTTTAACTTTAGTGTGCTTTCGTGGGTTTCGTGGCTATTCAAAAAAAGTTCATCGAATATCGTCAAGAAAGGGGTTTGACCTTTTTTCTTCCGACAGGGTGGATTTGAGCCCACCGTACCCGTGGCCGGGCCAGACAACCGTGTCTGCCGGCAGATCAAAGAGCTTCTCCTGAATTGATTTAAGCAGTTGGCTCGTGTCCCCGCCTGGAAAATCGGTCCGCCCGACACCACCGGCAAAAAGGGTGTCTCCGGAAAAAAGATTCGGCGCGGCATAGAGACACATGCCGCCGGGTGTATGGCCGGGGGTATGCAGGACCTTGAGCGAAACAGCGCCAAAGGAAATGGTATCACCATCCTTGACGATTTTGTCGGCAGGAGGAGATGCCGTCAAATTCAGCGCCGAGAAAAACTGTGTAATATCAGGCCGGGAAAAAAATTCCACATCATCTTCGTGCAGAACAATCTCCGCGCCTGTCGCCTTCTTCAAAAACGCGTTGCCGCAGTTATGGTCCGGATGGGCATGGGTATTGATGATGTATTTCACCTGATAGCCCTTTTCTTCACAAAGGGCCAATACCTTCTCGTCATCACCGCCGGGATCGATGATGACAGCCATCTTCGTCTCCTCACATGCGACCAGATAACAACAGACACTCATCATGCCGACAACAAGCTGTTCAATAATCATGTACTCTCTCCTAAACCCCGCTGAGCGGGGAATGAAAAGTTAAAAATGTAGAGTGAAAAGTTGATGCATTCGCAGGTAGCGAACTTGTGAGACCATCAAAAGTTATAATAATTTTTAACTTTTCATTAGACCATTGCTCACTTCTGCCTTCTGCCTTTGTGCCTCTGCATGTATCAACAGTCACATGTTACCGGATCACATGTGCCTCCGCAGCCGCAGTCAGCGGCCATCGGCAAGGGAGCCTTCTTTGACGAAAGTTCATTCTCTACATTCTTTACGACCTCCGCAAAGGCCTCGATAGCCGGGGATTCCTGGTCGGAGGAAAGATAGGGTTTGCCATCATCGCCCGCACACACGACCTTAGGATCAAGGGGAATTCTGCCAAGGAGTTTGATGCCGAATTCCTTTGCCATCTTGTCGCCGCCGCCGGTCTTGAATATGTCTACCTGATTGCTGCAATGCGGACAGACAAATCCGCTCATATTCTCGACCACACCGACGACATTCATCTTCATTTGTTTGCAGAAGTTAATGGATTTTCTCACATCAGCAAGGGCGATATCCTGTGGGGTGGTCACCACAACAGCATTGGCGTCCTTGATCGTCTGGGCGACCGTAAGCGGCTCATCACCGGTCCCCGGAGGGGCATCGATAATGAGATAATCCAGGTTTCCCCAGTCTATGTCCGACATAAACTGACGGATTGCCTGGATCTTCAGCGGCCCTCGCCAGATAATCGGATCGTCACGGTTCTCCATCATATATTCAAGGGATATGACCTTTAAGGTATCATCGTACCGCATGGGCGGCAGCAGACCGCCTTTTTCAATCTCGACATCGTGCAGTTTTTCGGTCAGGTTCAACATCCGACAGATATCAGGCCCGTGCAGGTCAACATCCATAAGGCCGACTTGATACCCTTTCTGTGCAAGAGAAAGCGCGAGATTGACGGAAACAGTACTCTTTCCGACCCCGCCCTTGCCGCTCATAACGAGGATTTTGTGTTTGATCTTTCCTAGCGACGATGTAATCGCCATGTCCTGCTGTGCAATATGAGCATCGGCAGAACCGCATGTGCCATGGGATTGACTCGAACAGGTTGATGATTGACATGAATCTGACATAACAAGACCTCCTTGACCGGACATTGCCGGAATTATGATGCATATAAATGCTCTTAAATTATCAACAGCAAAACATTATTATATACTGCAAAATGATGAAGTTTGAAAGATAAAAAAGGCAAAAAAAACCGTAACTATTCAGGTGGAGCAGCAAACGAGGACTAAACTCCATCCCGTAACTTT
>DAOVSZ010000064.1 GCA_030627725.1 Desulfobulbaceae bacterium | reverse complement strand
ATGCGTCGTATCTTACGGAAAATTGCCGCCGGACAGACCGAAGAGCACGATTTCGGCGACACCTCAACCCTGGCCGATCCATCAGTTGTCGACAATCTGGTGGCAGGCAGCAAGGATTTCGTTAAATAACAACAACCTCCTACAAAGTCGAAACCGTTGAATTCGTCTTCAATGATTTCAATAAGATAGGAACGGTTAACGCGTCCGTCTCGTGCTTTTTACGAGACCGACAAATAACACGGACAGCTCTCGCAGAGCACGCAGAGTCACAGAGAAAAACATAAAATAAAAAAAGGAGCCGAGAAAAACCGGCTCCTTTTTTTTATTGGAGATGGAAACGAGGGAAAAACAACCAACTCCATAAAAAAAATAAACGACCGCAGGTGCCGGAGATGTTCACAAGCAGAGCGGGCGACTATAGTAAACCTATGTCTCCCGCGCTGATCGTGGACAGATTCGGTGCCTGCGGTCGTTTATTTGAGTTTTTCCGCCAACTCGATCACTGCCATTGCATACCGGTTGGAGTGGTTCCAAGCGGTGATGGCCTGGAAATTCGGATATCCCGCCACAAAGCGCATCTTTCCTTTTTTATTCAATTCCAGCCCGACAATGGTGACCTTTTTGTCATCCTTTACCTGTGGGATATTTACCCCTTGCAGTTTCCTGACCTGTTTCCAGGGAAGATACCCTTTCCGGCCCTTTTCGTAGGCGGCCTGTAACTCCGCCCCTTTGAGTTTGTCGCCCAGTTCCCAGTAGACCGGAGCGCCGAAGGTCCAGTGAAACCGGTGTAGATAGTTGGCAATGCTTGCCAGAACATCGGGAATGGATTTCCAGACATCACGGCTGCCGTCGTTGTTAAAATCAACCGCATATTCCCTGAAGCTTGACGGGATGAACTGCGTCTGGCCAAAGGCGCCTCCGTAGGAGCCGGGAATATTCAACGGGTCAATGTTATTTTCCCGGCACAGGAGAAGAAAATGTACAAGCTGTTGCCGGTAAAAAGCCCTGCGTCTGGGATAGGCGTCAAACATCGTATTTAATGTCTGAAACATATTAAACCCGCCTTTATGTTTGCCGTATCTGGTCTCAATCCCCCAGATTGCGACGATGACCTCCCGTTCCACCCCTATCTTTTTTTCAATTGCATCAAGGAGAGACCTGTTTTCTTCAAGTTTTTTCCGTCCCTCACGAATCACGTCCCGGGTGATAAAAATCGGCCAATACTCGTAATAGGGCCGCGCCTCCCATTGCTTGTCCATAAGTTCCAGCACCCTTTTCTTGATCGTGGTGCCGGCAAAGAGTTTTGCAAGTTCCTCCTCGGAAAAATTATGCCGCAGTCGAAGCTCCTTGAAGAGACCTTTATAACGCGCGCTTGTAATATCAATCGGCTGCCCATCGGCAACACGATCTGCGGCTGGAATTTTCTTATTCTCTTCCGCGGCAAAAGCGGAAAAGGATGAGATACATAAGGAGAACACGATCACAAAAAACAAGGCAGTGGTTTTCATTTCGAATAGGTCTCCATGAAAGTGCGGAGAAAATCTTTCTCCTGCTCTGCGGGAAGTTCATTAATACCGGCAGCTGCCGCCCTCCCCCCTCCGGTTGGGAAGGCCCTGCACAACTCATCCGCTTGCCTGCGATCGGCAAGCGGCGCCCTGACACTGACCATGAACGTGCCGTTATTATTGTCAACCATCAAGACATGCGCCATTTCAGGAATCTCACGCGCCTTTTCATTGCTGAAGACTCCGGCAACGCGCCTTGCCCAAGGCTCGCCCGGGAACCTGTAAACCCTTCCTGCATTACCGACAGGCACAGCCTCGGACTCCCCGGCCCGGGCCATGTCATCACGAAATCCGCTTCGAAGACGGGACAGGACAGTTGACGAACGACAGAACTCAAGAGGGTCCGCAAAAGACTGGACTGCAGTAAAAAGTTCCGTAGGAGAGAAATGGAGGTCCGCAAGGGTCTTTCCATAGCCGTTATAATTTAAAAGTTCGCCGAGCTCCCTGAGCTCTTCAATTTCCGCGTCATCGTATGGGAGCGATGCAGCCGCCTTTCTTGCCGCATCATGCAGATTATCGCCAAAGGCGGCAGCAACAGCCCAGGCACGGAACCTGCCTTCAAGAAGACGGTCGACAATAAGAGACGTACAGGTGTCCGGACTGGGATCAATATGAGCGGTCAAGGCAGGGGTGTCGGGAATGTCTCCGGCATAGTGATGATCGATATAGAGCACCTCGCAGGAATCAAGGACTTTCAGCAAGGCCTCCCTGTTTATATCAAGGGAGATATCCAGGACCGTAATTTTCGCATCCCTAACCCCTTCAACCTGCATAACGAGCCGATTATCCCGTTTGACGCCGGATATAAGCTGCGACTCCCTGGGCTCCGCCATCCGCAGTTGATGCAGAGCGCAGATCCCGTCCGCATCGCCATTGAAAATATCGTAATACATTAAAGTTCAGTCTTGTTCCTGCTTCATGCAACTCTAATTTGTAAACGGTCACAGGTGCCGCATATGGCCGCAAGCAGGGCGATTGACTATACTAGTGCTATGTCGGACGCCCTGATCGTGGTCAGATGCGGTGCCTGTGGCCATTTACCCTTATAAATCTGTTCCAAGACCCATTACCTTCCCCAAGCCTGCAAGAGAAAAGATAAATGCAATCCGTTTGTCGTCCGGTGTTTTAGAAGCCAGTATCTCCATCGACCAGCAGGACGGAGTATACAGGAGACGGAGCGTAGTTTCCACGGTACGGTCCTTTGAAAGAGATTGTGCAATGTCCCCCTGGATCGCGATCTGCTCAGAGAGAATACGTTTTAAGGCAAAATTCAATTCATGGAGAGAATCATTGCCAACCTCGTCATAAAAATAAGGTTCTATTGCCTCGGGATTTCGCTTGTAGCGGTAGTCCAGCGAAAGGATGTCTCCATTAAGGTTATCATGTCTGGCCGCAAAATGGTAATAAGTCGTGCCGGCGCCATGGACGCTCACTGCTGTTTCATACCTGACTGTCAGCCGCTCAAACGGGTAAAGTTCAAATTCAAACAGGACATCTGAGTAAGGTCGGCTCTTATCGGCAGCGCCAGAGAGAGTACGCCTCTCTTCCTTGACATCAACTGTCTGATCAACCTTGAAATATCCGAATTTTCGGATTACACCCCTGCCGGCATCAGATACCTTGAAATAGTTATGCAGGCCATAACTGAACCAGTTTTCCTGCTCTATCCGGTCATTAGTATCCAAATCAGGCAAATTGTCCTGATCCACGGACGGCACAAAACTATATCGCAGGGTGGGACGGAGGAGATGGCTGATCTTTTCAAACGGGCCGACAGCAAGAGAAAAATCCCGAGCGAGCGGATAGGCGATATCCGCGGAAAAATCCCACACCCTGCGGCTTGGAGAATCGTTCCGCGGCCATTGGGACGTGCTATCGCCATAGGTCTCAACGTGGTAGTACGTCTCCCGAAGCCCAGCCGAAATCAACCCCTCAAACACATTGCTGAGCGGCAAGGGAGTAGTCAGCCTTGGGAAAAGATCAACCCGGTGGGCGCCATACCCTTCATCACGCCAGTAATTGACATAGTCGGCATCCCAGACAAAAGTGACCGGAAAAGGGACGCCTCCGAGAGGAGTACGACCGCTGAACTGCATTCTGGGAAGCGTCTGCACGGGAGTGGTTGCTGAAGGTTCGTCCCGAACATCCTTGATTGCCAGCATCTCAACACCGGCAAACATGGATGACCAGGCCTTGGCAAGCTGCAGCTTTGATTCCCTGAACGGTATTGTCTCTTCCTGAAAACCGCGATGAAAAATGTCAGTGTATTCCGCGTTCGCCTTGTCAAACCCGATGATTCCCTTCCTGTACTCCTGGATGTAATCCCGGTCAGAAACCACATCCAGGTCGAGTCTGGCAACAAGGTCGTTGCCGAAATCATGATCGGCCTTTCCCTTCAACCAGTATCGATTCCGGTTCAGGCGGCGGTAGCCGTCGGATTTATACTCATCACCGGTTTTCTCATCCTTGCTGTCATCAAGATGGGTATAGGAAAATGTTCCCCGTGAGTTTTTGTCCGCAACATAACGGTATTCAATGCCGGCCACCACACCACGTTCTGAAAGGTATCCCGGGTACAGGGTAAAATCACTGCTTGGGGAAAGATTGATAAAGAAGGGGGCCAGAAGCCCGGTCCCGTTCCGCGCCGACTGCGAGAACTCGGGAAAGAGGACCCCTGTTTCGCGGATCGTTTTCGCCGGCAGAACCAGGTACGGTGAATATGCTATCGGGACATCCTTTACCCGGAAAACGGCATTTTTAAGCACCGCATATCCTTCCAGGGTCAGTTCCGTATCAGCCGCCTTTATGCTCCACGCCGGCGCCTTGCCTTCCTCGGCCGGGCAGGCAGTGACCCAACCGTCCTGAAGGCGATAGGTCAGATCACCTGTCTTTTCAACCACATCTCCGGAAAAATACAGATTGCTGTCAGGCAGAAAGAGAGTGGTTTTCAAAATTGTGCCGGTCTGCCGGTTCAGGTCGAGCCGTGTCTCCTCTGCAGTAATTACTTCATCGCCGGAATGGATGTTTATATTGCCTCGGGCTGTGATCGTACCGCGCCTTGTTTCATACTGAATCCAGTCCGCCTTCACCTCAAGGGCCCCGGCCCCTGCAGGCTCCTGTTGGCGCAGAACGACATTGCCCTCCGCGATAATATGTTCCGTTTCTTTTTCGTGCGTAATACGGTCTGCTGTAATCTGCCACGGCGCCGCCAGAATATCTTCTGCAGCAGCAAGACCCGGCAGGACCATGCATGACAGGGCAGACAAGAGGATGAGTAGGGGGAAAAGTTTTTTAACTGGCATGAGTATTTTCATTCAGGCTCAAAGGAGCAGCACAAAATCTCAGGGAATCACTGACAAAAAGTCTTATCCTTAAAACTGTAAACCGTAAACTGTAAACCTGCAGATTATCTCCGTAACTATTCAGCAGTGCTCCAGATGTACGCAAGCAGGCTGGAGAACAGGTAAGCGGAGCGAAGCGAAGACTCCGATAGTAGCCCTATGTGAGCCAGCCTGATCGCGTGCAGATGGGGTGCTGCTGAACAGTTACATCTATCCTTGTTTCAAGACCGCGCCGGTGCTGCCGGAAGTGACCATCTTTGCGTAACGTGCAGCGTACCCGGTTGTTATTGTAGGAGCAGGCGCCTTCCAAGAGGCCTGACGTTTCGTGAGCTCCTCTTCCGCCACATCAAGCTTGAGCGACTTGCCTGGGATGTCAACGATGATCGTATCGCCCTCTTCAACGAGACCGATCGGCCCTCCCAGAGCCGCCTCCGGGGAAATATGACCGATACAGGCCCCTTTCGTGCCGCCGCTAAAACGGCCGTCAGTGAGAAGGGCGACACTTTTCCCAAGCCCCATTCCGATAATTGCCGAGGTCGGCGAGAGCATTTCCGGCATGCCGGGCCCGCCCTTGGGGCCGCAGTAACGGATCACAATCACATCACCGGAGTTGATCCGACCGCCGAGGATGGCCGCTTGCGCCTCTTCCTCTGAGTTAAATACCCGAGCAGGGCCGGAGTGGGTCATCATCTCGTCAGCCACCGCAGACTGTTTGATCACAGCTCCATCCGGGGCAAGATTGCCGTACAGGATGCCTATACCTCCTACCTTATGATACGGTTCGGAGAGCGGTCTGATAATGGTGGTGTCCCTGACCCGGGCATTCTTCAGGTTCTGCCCGAGGCTTTTGCCGGTAACCGTCATCTCGTCCTGGTGCAGACCTTCAGGCGTGTTTAAAAGTTCCTTCATGACGGCCGCAACCCCGCCTGCCTCGTCCAGCTGCTGGAGACTGTGAGGACCGCCCGGGATCAAGCTGCACAGGTGCGGCGCCCTTTTGCTGACCTGGTTAAAAAGGTCAAGCGGGAGTTCAATCCCTGCCTCATGCGCTATGGCAGGAACATGGAGGACGGTGTTGGTGGAACAGCCAAGGGCCATGTCAACGGCCATCGCATTTTCAAACGCCTTTAAGGTTGCAATATCACGGGGCAGGATGTTTTCCTGCAGAAGATGCATCACTGCCATGCCGGCCTCTTTGGCCAGGCGGATGCGGGCGGCAGAGACCGCGGGAATGGTGCCGTTGCCGGGCAGACCAAGGCCGACAGCCTCGGTAAGGCAGTTCATCGAGTTTGCCGTAAACATGCCGGCACAGGAGCCGCACCCCGGACAGGCCACGTCTTCCAGTTCAGCCAGTTCCTCTTCCGTCATGGTCCCGGCATTCACCCGGCCTACACCTTCAAATACACTTACAAGATGAACATCCTTGCCCTGAAAACGGCCGGTCAGCATTGGCCCGCCGCTTACCATCAGAGCAGGGATATTGACCCGCAGCATAGCCATAAGCATGCCCGGCACGATCTTGTCGCAATTCGGAATCAACACCATTGCATCAAAAGGATGGGCCTGGGCCATTATCTCAACCGAATCGGCAACAATCTCGCGGCTTGCCAGGGAATACTTCATGCCCTTATGGTTCATGGCAATGCCGTCACAGACACCGATGGTTGAAAAGGCAACAGGGGTCCCGCCTGCCATTCTGATACCGGTCTTGACCGCCTCGGAGATTTTATCCAGATGGATATGACCGGGAATAATCTCGTTGTGGGCATGTCCGACCCCGATAAGGGGACGGGATATCTCTTCATCCGTATAGCCCATTGCCTTGAAAAGAGACCTGTGAGGGGCCCTTTCCAGCCCTTTCTTCATCATGTCGCTGCGCATTGCTTTCTTCCTATTCAATTGCGTCATAAAGTGTTGATGTATACCATATCATTTACGTTTTCTTAAAAAGAAAGAATTTACGCGTACATGCTGGGAGTGTCAAGGCAAAACTGCTGTTTGCGGCAAAAGTGACAAATCTCACAAAAAATTGGAAACGAAGAATTCGTCTTCAATGATTCCAATAAGATCGAGACGGTTAACACGTCGAAATTGCGCTTTTCAAAGTCTCATTGCATTCGCTGTCTGCGATTTCGACAAAAGGAGCAGCTGCAAAGATTCCTCCCCAGACCTCTCAGTGCTCTGAGCCCTGAAAGCCGAATCCGCATTTATCTTGCGTAATACTGTAAATCAGGCTAATTTTAAATGTTTTTCATTATCCAACAAAAAATCTCTGTACACTCAGTGTGCTCTGTAGTGAGAGGACTTCCAGGTACGTGCATGAAATATCTCTTCGGGCCGGTCAATTCCCGGCGTCTTGGCCTTTCGCTGGGCATCGACATCATCCCCAACAAAATATGTTCGTACAACTGTATTTATTGTGAGGTCGGGCCGAACACGGACCAGACCTGTGAACGCAGGGAGTATGTGCCGGTCATGGATGTGCTCGCCGAGATAGATCTGCTGCTGACAGATAAGGAAGCAGTTGACCGCCTTGATGTCTTTACCATTACTGCCAGCGGAGAGCCGACCCTGCATTCCGGCATAGGAAACATTATCCGCCACATCAGGGAGAAGTCCGGCAAACCGGTTGCCGTTCTCACAAACGGCTCCCTGCTTCACATTGGCGAAGTCCGTCAAGATCTCATGGCCGCCGACATTATTATCCCCTCACTTGATTCGGCCAGGGATGAGAGTTTCAGAAAAATCAACCGCCCGGCTGCCTGTGTGGCGCTGGAAGACATCATAAAGGGCATGAAGGACTTTAACAGAGAATTCAAAGGCAATTTGTGGCTGGAAATCCTTCTGGCAAAAGGAATAAATGACAGCGCCGAAGATATCGAGGCGCTTGTTGAGGCAACACACTCCATACAGCCGGAAAGAATCCAGCTGAACACGGTTGTACGCCCGCCGCTTGAGTCTTTTGCCGTACCACTGGCCAGGGATGAGTTGGAACATATTGCAGGATATTTTCATGGAAACGTGGAGATTATTGCAGATTTTACCACTAAAAAACAAAAACATTTCCGATATGCGAATCAGAACGATATACTGGACATGATACAACGCCGGCCTTGCACAGCTGATGATATCGCACAGGCCCTTAACCTTGATCCGTCACATGTTGCAGCCACACTGAAAGAACTGACGAAAAGCGGTCGGTTGACAGTAACCGGCCATGACGGAAAATTTTTTTACCAGAAGGAAAATAATGACAGAAAACAAAATTGACGATCCCGCTCCTGAAAAAAAAGAAAGAAAGAAAAGAGGTTATATCAGTCGGCTTTTTAAGGTGTTGCGGGGGAAAGAATCTGCTGAAATCGAATCACCCGCAGAAGAAACCGATGAGCATCCGGCAGTGGAGGAGACGATGACAGCAACAGCTCACGAAAAAGAAGCTCCTAAAGAAGAAACAGTCAGCCAGGAGGAGCAAAAGCCAAAAGTAGCCGCCAGACCGAGAAAAAAGACCAGGCCGTCAAAACAAAAGAAACCCAGGACCGACTCCTTAACCGCCCGGGAAAAGACAGAAACCGCCCGGGAAAAGACAGAAAAGGCGAAGGTCGAAAAAAAGACGACTGAAGAACCGCGGGCAAAAAATGTTGTCCAGAAGCTTCTGATCAACACCGAGGAACCGGAAGAATGCAGGATCGCCCTCCTGGAGAACGGAAAGGTGGAATCCTTTCATGTTCAAACCGTTGTCTGGACCCAGACCAAGGGCAACATATATAAAGGAAAGATCGTCTCGGTCGAACCGAACCTGCAGGCGGCCTTTGTCGATATCGGAACGGAAAAGAACGGTTTCCTGCCCTTCAGCGACATCCATCCGGAGTATTATTGCAAGGATGTCCCTCCTGACACCCACTGGAAGGCCCTGAAGATTCAGGACGTGATCAGAAAGGGTCAGGAAGTTCTTCTTGAGGTAGTCAAGGAGCCAACAGGCAACAAGGGCGCAAACATGACAACCTACCTCTCTTTACCCGGGCGATTCACCGTCTTGATGCCCGGCAGTGACAGCCACGGCATATCCAGAAAACTCGACGATGACACCCGGTCCAAGCTGAGGAAGATGGTGGGCAGCCTGAACCTCCCGGAAGGCATCGGCTACATCATCCGAACCGCCAGCAAAAATGCCACAAAGACCTCCCTTTCCAAGGACCTGAAATACCTCCTTAACCTCTGGCAGGAGATCAAAAATCTGGGCCAGTCAGAGTCTGCTCCGGCCCTGATTTACAAGGAGCAGAACATCATTTCACGCTTCCTGCGGGACCATTTTACATCAGATATCAAAGAAATTCTGGTGGACAGCGAGGATGCGCTCAAGCAGGTGAAGAGCTTTCTGGACCTGTTTACCGTGCGGCAGAAAAAAACCATTGTCAAACAGCATAAGGGCTCACGCCCCATCTTTAACTCGTTTAACGTAGAAGACCAGATCGAGCAGATCTATCAGTCTACCGTGAGCCTGCCTTCCGGCGGCTCCATTGTTATCAGTCCGACAGAGGCGCTCGTTGCGGTGGATGTCAATTCCGGACGCACTTCCAAAGACAGGGATTTTGAATCATCTATTTTTCTCGCCAATATGGAGGCGGCGGAGGAACTGGCCCGGCAGCTGAGACTGCGGGACCTCGGCGGTCTTATTGTGGTTGATTTTATCGATATGCGCGTGCAGCGAAATATACGCGAGGTCGAGAAAAAGATGAAGGCGAGCATGAAACGGGACAAGGCCAAGATTGACATCAGCAGAATTTCCAAGTTCGGCCTCATGCAAATCTCACGGCAGCGGCTGGGCCCTCCTGTCCAGACCGGCAGCTACCGGGTCTGCGATCACTGCCAGGGGCGCGGGGTTGTTCAATCCGTAGAAACACAGGTCCTTGTGTACCTCCGCCGGATTCAAACCGGGGTAACGCGGAAAAATGTCAAACGGGTTGAATGTTGTTTCCCGATAGAAATCGCCCAGTATATGCTGAACCGAAAACGGTCCGAACTGGCTGAACTTGAGGCCAAAAACGACGTGAACATTCTCATTGTTGCCGACCCTGCCATGACCCCATTACAGGAAGAAATAGATTTTTTGACGGAATGAAACGAATCCCCGGCTATCTGCTTCTTATTCTTATCACAGGATGCGCCCCTGCCGCCAACTACGGCAGGGCCGTGCAAACCTGGGTCGGAGCGGATATGACCTCGCTGATCGAGACCGCATGGGGATATCCTCACACTTCCTACCAGCTGCCAAACGGCAACACCGTCTATCTGTATGAATGGAAGCGGGAAGATAAAACACCCCTCCATACCACCATCACCACCCAGGGCAACACCACCTTTGCCCATACCACCGGCGGAGAAACTCGATCATTCTGGTGCAAGACATTCTTTGAGGTCGATGCCGGCGGCATAATTATCAATGTCCGCTGGGACGGCAATGACTGCTGGACCCCGCCGTAAAAAAACCTGAACGCCTCTCCACCCTTGATCCGCCTGCACCTTCCTTCATCATTCGACATTCCTTGTTCGACAGTAACTTCAGCAGCACTCCATCCGCTTCTCCATCCGGAGTTGAGCTGCACACGATCAGGCCTTCTCGCATAGCCAACTATAGCTCGGCAACCTGCTGGAGTTTATGCCCGGATGGGTACACATCTGAAGCACTGCTGAAGTTACGGGATGGAGTTT
>DAOVSZ010000321.1 GCA_030627725.1 Desulfobulbaceae bacterium | reverse complement strand
GCAGCCCTAAAAGAGGTTGCACTTTTTTTTTGTTCGCCGGCTGTCTGATGAAACCGTGCTTCCAGGCCTGACGAACTGACACCTTATGATACTGAAAGATTTTATTGAAATTCTAGATGAAATTGCCGCCTTTTCCCTTGCCGAGCCCTGGGACAATGTCGGACTCATGGTAGGCGACAACACCCAGGAGGTACACGGAATCTTGGTCGCCTTAGACCCGACCGCAGAGCTTCTTGACGAGGCAGAGGCCGTTGGCGCCAACACCATTGTTACACACCACCCCCTTATCTTTCATCCGCTGAAAAGCATCAGGACTGACGAACCGATCGGGAGTTTTCTCGCCCGGGCAATAAGCAAAAACATTGCCGTCCTTGGCTGTCACACCAATCTCGACAAGGTGGACGGGGGCGTCAACGATATTCTGGCAACGAAACTGGGGCTGACAGACACAGTGCCTCTCATCATAAAAGAGGAGCACCAAGGCGCTCCTGCCGGTTTTGGACGGATCGGCAGTTATTCCGAACCAGTACCGAAAAAAACATTCATAAAGCGGGTGCTCGCGGCCCTCAACATCTCATCGGTCAAGATAGCGGGCGCTTTGCCTGATCCTATAACACGAGTTGCGGTCTGCGGCGGAAGCGGTTCCGACCTCGCAGAGACAGCCTACGACATGGGAGCGCAAGTCTATATCACAGGGGAGACAAAACTCAGCCTGGCCAGATGGGCCGAAGCCAGCGGTTTCTGCATCGTTGATGCCGGTCACTTCCCGACCGAGAATGTCATTGTGCCGGCCCTGGCTACAACCTTACGTAACACCTTTGCCGACAAGGGGATTCCTATAACGGTAAAGACAAGTTCACAACAGACCGATCCATTCATCCAGTATGCAGAAGAATGAAACCAATATATTATAGACGATTGAGCGTGTATTCCTAAAGGACGCTTTCTTTCGATTTCGACAAACTTAAGAACAGAGACAGTGAGGGTATAGAAGTGAAACAGGAAATTAAAATCCTAATGGACCTGCAGGCCATTGATCTTGAAATCAGCAAACGGGACGAAAAAATGGCCGTTGGATTTGCGGATCTTGAAAGTCGTAAAGAAACAATCGAGAAACGGACCGAGAGCATTCAATCGTTCAATGAACGGCTGGAAACTGCTGAAGCAAAACGCCGTGAGCTGGAAGCCCAGGTTGAGGATGAAACCGTCAGAATCAAGGACCGGCAGACAAAACTGATGAATGTGCAGACCAATCGCGAATACCAGAGTCTTCTCAAAGAGATTGAGGACGGTAAAAACGCAAATAAGCAGCGGGAAGAAGAAACCGTGCTCCACATGGAGGAGGCCGAATCCATCACAAAGAAGCTGGAAGAGCTGAACAACCTCACTGGAGCGGAAGAAAAGCTTCTTGCCGAAGAAACTGAGAAAATCGACAAGGCAAACGCCACCTTAAGCAAACAAAAAGAAAAAATCGTCAAAAAACGGGACACCAAGGCAAAAAAAGTAGGCGCTGCCTTCCTGCGCAAGTACGAACTGCTGCGGGAGAAAAGAAACGGCCTTGCCGTGGCGGGCGTCACCAATGGTGTCTGCCTGGGCTGCAACATGAACATCCCGCCTCAGCTTTTCAACAATCTGCTCCGGGAAGAAGAGCTCCTCTCCTGCCCGACCTGCAACAGGATGATGTATCATCTGCCGGCAGAGGACGCAAAGTAAGTGGCGGACGAGCAAAGCCGCAACAGAAGCCCGAAATCAGCTTCTGAAGTACTGCGTTCTCTGGCTGCCGCCCTGCCGGACGAATTGCTCACCCGCTACCTTCCGGACGTTCGGCCGGCCATAGTCCGCACCTGTCTTAAAGAAGCGGCGCGGGCCATGCCGGACACTCCGGTCTCCGCTTTAGCCGAGGAAATTCCCCAGCATACAACCGAGCCTGTTTCAGCCCGGAAGGCAACAGCAGAAAAACTCATCCTCTATACGGACGGCGCATCCAGAGGGAATCCCGGAGAAGCCGGAGCAGGCATCCAGATTCAGGACAGCCACGGACATGAAATCTTTGCACACGGGATCTATCTCGGGCAATGCACAAATAATGTGGCAGAATACCAGGCCCTGCTCATGGGCCTTACAGAGGCCGGGAAGCTCGGCGACCGGCATATCAGCATCTTTCTGGACTCCGAACTCATCGTCCGCCAGGTAACCGGCCGGTACAAAGTCAAAAACGCCAATCTCAAACCGATCTACAACAAGGTCATGCAACAGCTTGCGGCCTTTTCTTCATATGAAATCAACCACGTACCTCGCAGCCGAAACAAACGCGCCGATCAGCTGGCAAACGAGGGGATTGATACACACAAAAGATCTAACTATTCAGGTGTGGCTGTAAAATTAGTCTAAACGCCAAGCTGTATCTATTCAGATGTGCCTTAGATGTGGACAAGCAGGCCGCCGAGCCATAGTAAACCTATGCGAGAAGGCCTGCTTGTTCACAGATGAGGTGCAGCTGAATAGATACAAAAAGATTTTGATTGGAGTGGGCGCATGGTCGCTCCCTGGCATAAAGCCAGGGAGAGGAAAGTCCGGACTCCGCAGGGCAGGGTGGTTCGTAACGCGAACTGAGGGCGACCTTAAGGAAAGTGCCACAGAAAATATACCGCCACGTATGTGGTAAGGGTGAAATGGCGAGGTAAGAGCTCACCGCTTCCGTGGCGACACGGAAGGCATGGTAAACCCCACCCGGAGCAAGGCCAAATAGGGAAACGATTGAGGGCTGCCCGCCCGATGTTTCCGGGTAGGCTGCAAGAGGTGCCGGGCGACCGGCATCCTAAGATAAATGACCATGGTCCCGTGCTGGTCACGGGATACAGAATCCGGCTTATAGCCCACTCCAATCTTTTTTCTTTGAAAAAGGGCCACAGGCACCGAATCTGTTCACGATCAGGGCTCCTGACATAGTGAACTATAGTCACTCGCCCTGCTTGTGAACATCTCCGGCACCTGTGACCCTTT
>DAOVSZ010000048.1 GCA_030627725.1 Desulfobulbaceae bacterium | reverse complement strand
GCCTCTGCCTCGTCAAGAAGCTCTGCGGTCGGGTCCAGGGCGACCAAGATTCCGTGTACCTCCTGGGTGTTGTTGCCTACCATGAGTCCGACATTGTCCCAGGGCTCGGCAAGGGAAAAGGCGGCAATCTCATCCAGAATTTCAATAAAATCTTTCAGTATCATAAGGTATCAGTTCGTCAGGCCTGGAAGCACGGTTTCATCAGACAGCCGGCGAACAAAAAAAAAGTGCAACCTCTTTTAGGGCTGCACCTTTGTGTTTAGAATCCTCGGGTTATTGTCTTAAACACAATAAAGGAGAATGTTTTATTTCTACTTTTGTATTTCAAGCTTGAGACTCTCTAGAAATGAAATATCTATCTGATAGAATGGTGGGCCTACCAGGACTTGAACCTGGGACCGACCGGTTATGAGCCGGTGGCTCTAGCCAACTGAGCTATAGGCCCGTTACTTAAATGTAAACAAGGTATTATATTGGAGAGTTTCAAGTTGTCAACATTTTTTTGCTGAAAAAATCCGGTCATCATAGATATGTGGAGCAGGATAATTGTTTTTATTTTAAAAAAATGGGTGTGTTGGGGCATGTTATCAGGTAATTTTCGGGAGAGAAAATTTTTCATGCGAGTTCGTAGATTATAAAGGGCGGGCACTTGTCTGGATTGTCGCGCCTGAAGGACCAATGGAACCATGAACGTACTTCTTGATCAGGATTCCCTTCCCATACTGCTTCTTTCTCTTCTTGCGCTTGGCTGTATTTGCGCTCTGTTTCTGGTGCGATCGCGCGGCAGGCGGATCCTGGATGCCGCCTTGGCGGAAGCGGAGACGGAACGGTCTGTCTGTGAGGAGAGATTGGCTGTGCGGGACGGGCGGATTGTCGAACTGAAGGAAGCTCTTCTTGGCCGGGACGAGGAGATTGAGCGGTTACGTAGTGAAAACAGGCAGGAGGCTGAACTGCGCTCTCGGGCTGAAGGGAAAAATGTCCGCCTTGCCGAGTTGGAACCACGGCTTCTGGCCAAGGAAGAGGAGGTGACGCGGCTGCATGGGAGCTGCATGGCGCTCAAGGAAAATGTCGCTGACATGGAGGAGCGTCTGATTGCCGAGCAAAAGGTCACAGAGGAAAAGCAGAAGCTGTTGCAGGAGGCGAGGGAGGAGTTAAGTAATTCGTTTAAGGCGCTGTCAACGGATATCTTCAGGAGCAACAGCAAATCGTTTCTTGAACTGGCAAAGGCGACACTTGGCGAGACCCAGGAGAGGGCCAAAAAGGACCTGGAACTTCGGAAACAGTCGATCAAGGAGATGGTACAGCCGCTGCATCAGTCCCTGCAGAAGGTGGATGAGCAGATCAGGCAGATGGAAAAGGTACGAACCGAGGCGTATTCAGGGCTTACCGAACAGGTGAAATCCCTGGCCGCAAACCAGATTCGCCTTCAGGGTGAGACGGCCAATCTGGTAAAGGCCTTGAGGACGCCTACAGTGCGTGGCCGTTGGGGCGAGATACAGCTCAGGCGTGTGGTAGAGATGGCCGGCATGGTCGAATACTGCGATTTTATCGAGCAGGAGACGGTTGGCACGGAAAACGGCAGGCTGCGGCCCGACTTGGTGATCAAACTTCCGGGCAAGAAAAATATCGTGGTCGATTCCAAGGCCGTTCTGCTATCGTATCTTGAGGCGCTTGAGACGGATGATGATGGGGTGAGGGTGGCAAAACTGAAAGATCACGCCAGACTGGTCCGTACGCATCTCACCCAGTTGAGCAGCAAGGGATACTGGGAGCAGTTTCAGCCGACCCCGGAGTTTGTCGTTCTCTTTCTGCCAGGTGAGAATTTCTTTTCCGCTGCCCTGGAACAGGATCCCGAGCTCATAGAGTTCGGCGTTACCCAGCGAGTGATTCTGGCGACCCCCACGACCCTGATCGCCCTTCTGCGTGCCGTCTCTTACGGCTGGCGTCAGGAAAGGATTACAGAGCATGCCCATGCAATCGGAGAGATGGGGAAAGAACTCTATGTCCGGCTGAATGTTTTGGCAAAACATTTTATTGATATCAGGAAGGGACTTGACAGGACGGTTGATTCGTTTAATAAGGCGGTCGGTTCTTATGAAAGTCGGGTCCTGGTTACGGCGCGTAAATTTCATGAGATCGACACCACGATGTCTGATGAAATCGAACCGCTCGAGACTGTTACGAAGATAACACGGGTTCCGCAGGTGGATGGAAGTGAAGGAGACAGGGCGGCAGCTGCGTCCGTGGAGGAATCGGGCTGATTTTTTTGAAAGAATTTTATTTGCTGGTAACTTTATATTTTGTGATTACTTTATGGAGCAACTCACGTCTGACTTTGACAAGTACGTGGCGTGTTTTTTCTTGCCCTTGACTTTCAGGCAATGAACTGAATAGAATTAAAATTGAGGGCTCGCACAAAAATAATTTCACATGTAACCTCAATTCTGCGAACGTATCTTTGAGCGAGCCCTTAGCTTACAATAACATCGGTCTGAAAACCGTCCGGGAGTGTAAGCTTTCAACTTAATAAACTCCAGCATTGCTGGGCTTAAAGAGAAGGAGATCAGTACAAAATGAAGCTAGGAATCAACGGCCTTGGCCGCATAGGCAAACTGACCTTATGGCATCATGTCGGAAGGAAGCATTTTTCTGAAATTGTGGTAAATATCGGCAGGGAAGTAGGAACCGGTCTGCAGGATATCGCCAGTGCCATTGATCGGGACAGTTCCTACGGTCGCCTGGGCATGTATCTGCACGGATATAAGGCCGACCGGATGATTGAAAATCTGTCCGAGTCCGACGGCGCCATGACAGTCAACGGCGTGCCGGTGAAGATCCTGCGCGAGGCGCGGAATCCGAAGGAGATCAAGTGGGGCGATAATGATGTCCGGCTTGTTGTGGACACAACCGGTGTGTTCAACGATCCGACCGCGGACCAGGATGCGCCGCGGGGTGCGCTCAGGGGCCATCTTTACGCCGGCGCGGAAAAGGTTCTTCTTTCCGCGCCGTTCAAGATCAAGGCAGAGGGGATGAGTATGCCGGAAGACGCCGTTACCACGGTTATGGGGATTAACGACGACGACTATATTCCGTCCAAACACTGTCTTATCTCCGGCGCTTCCTGCACCACTACCTGTCTTTCCTATATGATCAAACCGCTGCTTGACCATTTTGGCGCGGATAATTTCTTAAGCGCTTCAATGGTCACCGTTCATGCCGCAACCGGAAGTCAGCAGGTGCTTGACCGTCTTCCGAATAGCGGGGCAAAGGACCTGAGAAAAAACAGGAGTATCCTGAACAATATCATCCTGACCAGCACAGGCGCGGCGCGGGCCCTGCCGCTCGTTATTCCGGAAATGAAGCGTATTGGTTTTATTGCGGAATCCGTCAGGATCCCCACCAATACCGGTTCCCTGATCGTGCTCGTGTTGAACCTGCAGGACGATTTGAATGATCCGATCAAACGCAAAAAACTGAACTCGATATACAGCGAGTACGCTGAGAACTCACCGTACCTCGAATATACCGAGGAGCAGAATGTCTCATCTGATATCATTGCCCTGCCTTTTGCCGCGACAGTGATTGAGGGGACGGAGACGCATACGAGGACCGCGGTGATCCGCGTCAACCTTGACAAACTCAATATAAAGACTGATCCGGATGCTCCCCATATCCTGGATGTGCCTGTGACGCAGGCGGTTATTTACGGCTGGTATGATAACGAGCTGGGAAGCTATACGAATATGCTGGCGGACCGGACTGTATCTATTGCCGATCAGATGGTCTGATGGTAAGCGATCACAGGCGCCGAATCTAGCCGCGATTGGGGCGCCCGGGTAAGCGGAGCGAAGCGGAGACTCCGATCTCCGGGACCAGAACTATTACAGAGAGCCGGCGGAAGATGCGCTTCTGATGGTGAAAATATTTTAAGGAGTAAAGGCGTGAAGAATATCAAAGACATTGATATCAGGGAGAAGAAGATTCTTATCCGTGTAGACTTTAACGTGCCTTTTGATGAGCATAACAATATTACCGACGACACCAGGATACGCGGTGTCCTGCCGACCATCAACCATGCCCTGGATGAGCATGCAAAGATTATCATTATGTCCCACCTTGGCCGACCCAAGGGAAAGCGGCAGGAAAAATTTTCCCTGGCCCCGGTGGCGAAACGCCTCTCCAGGCTCATCGATAAAGATATTAAACTTGCGCCCGACTGCATCGGTGAGGAGGTTCGGGCAATCGTGGATGCGATGCAGCCAGGCGAGGTTGTCCTTCTGGAAAACTTGCGGTTTCATGCAGCGGAACAGGAAAACGACAGGGAATTTTCCAAAAAGCTTGCTTCGTTGGCTGATATCTTTGTCAATGACGCCTTTGCTGTAGCGCATCGAGCCCACGCTTCCGTGGTCGGCGTGACCGAGTTTTTTGACCAGTGTGCGGCAGGATTTCTCCTCCAGAAGGAAATGGATTATTTTCAACGTTCCATGGGAGATCCGGTGCGGCCTCTGGTTGCCATTGTCGGCGGCGCCAAGGTGTCGAGTAAACTTGGCGCCCTTCGTAACATGTTGGACCGGGTCGACAAGATGATTATCGGCGGCGCCATGGCCAATACCTTTCTGAAGAGCTGGGGGTACAGTGTCGGCAAATCCAAGGTTGAAGATGATCTTCTGGAGACGGCGCGGGAACTTGTTGAAAAGGCGAAGAGCAAGGGGGTGAAGTTCTATCTACCAGTCGACTGTATTGTGGCGGACCGGTTTGAGCCCAGGGCCGAGACAATGCGGACAACGGTCCAGGAGGTCCCGGATGAATGGATGATACTCGATATCGGTCCGGCGACCACGCTTCTTTTCTCCGAGGCCTTAGAGAATGCCAGAACTATTGTCTGGAACGGTCCCATGGGCGCCTTTGAGATGGATGCCTATTCGCGCGGGACAATGGCAATGGTACAGCGGGTCGCTGGTTCACATGCCTTGACGATTGTCGGCGGCGGTGATACGGATGTTGCGGTGCACAAGGCGGGTGAAACGAATAATATCTCCTATATGTCAACCGGCGGCGGCGCCTTTCTCATGTTGATGGAAGGCAAAACACTCCCGGGCGTTGCCGCTCTTGAGGAGAAGAAATAGAGGAGGACGAGATGCGCACACCATTGATAGCCGGCAATTGGAAGATGCATATGACGGTCAATGAGGCCGTGGAACTGGCCGGGGCTGTTGCAAGGTTGAGTTCTGATGCACGCGACCGGGAGGTGATGATTGCGCCGCCCTATACTGCTCTCTTTGAAGTTGCCAGGGCCCTGGAGGGCTCAAACGTGTTGCTTTCTTCGCAGAACGTCTGCTGGGAGGAAAAAGGCGCCTTTACCGGCGAGATCTCTCCTGTGATGTTGAAAGATATTGGATGCAGCATGGCAATAATCGGTCACTCTGAGCGGCGGCATGTCTTTGGCGAAGACAACAAAATGGTCAATAAGCGTATCCTGGGCGCGCAGAAATTCGGCATGGTTCCAGTCTTCTGCATTGGTGAGACTCTGGATGAAAGAGAGGCCGGGCACACCTTCAAGGTCCTGGAAAGTCAGGTCCGGGAAGGGCTGGTTGGAGTTGAAATTTCCGATCCGGCAACGATAGTTGTCGCCTACGAACCGGTTTGGGCCATCGGCACCGGAAAGACCGCCACCGTTGTTCAGGCGCAGGAGGTACATGCCTTTGTGCGGGAGCTTTTAGCCGGTATGTATCAGAAAAACGTTGCCAGCGAAATAAGAATATTGTATGGTGGCTCGGTTAATCCTGAGAATGTGGACGCATTGATGTCCGAGGAGGATGTTGACGGCGCCCTTGTCGGCGGCGCCGCGCTGAAGCCGGAATTATTTGACCGTATTATCCATTTTCAGTAATAGTTTAACCTTTTAGGGTTTAAAGAAAGCGCCTGTCTTTTTTAGTTGGGCGCGAAGTTGATTATTTTTATGACAACGCTTTTAGTAACCGTTCATATTATCGTTTGCCTGTTTTTGATAGTCATCGTTCTTCTGCAGCATGGGAAGGGCGCGGACATGGGCGCAACATTCGGCGGGTCCAGCCAGACCATTTTCGGCACGGAAGGTCCGCTGCCTCTTTTAAACAAGGTGACGACTTTCGCCGCGATTCTTTTCATGGTAACGTCGCTTGTTCTTGCGTACCGTTCCGCTCATTTGACCAGGGGGTCGGTCATGCAGGCCGTAGAGGCGCCTCTACGGGCGCCGATCGAAAATATTCTAGAAAAGGCCCCGGAGACAATTCCGCTGCCAGGGACAGAAGAGTCAGCAGCGCCGGAGCGGTTCCCGGCTGGGGAGTAGAAACGAAGCAGAATAATCCGGATGAAACCGGATCGTACATAAGAATTGCCGAAGTGGTGGAACTGGTAGACACGCTATCTTGAGGGGGTAGTGAGCCACGCTCGTGCCGGTTCGATTCCGGCCTTCGGCACCATTCAATAAAAACAAGGGGTTAGCCATTATGACGGCTAACCCCTTGTTTGCTTTCAACTGAAAATTTTGGAAAAACGCTCACCCAGAATCTGGAGGGACTTGTCTTTCCTTTCGTCCGACAAAAAGCTAATCCCAATCAAGGCCTCCCGCTCCGGACGCACTCTGGCAAAATCTGCCAGCATATTGTCGGTGACCCGCTTACTCAGCCCCAACCGTTCTTTGGCGGAATAGTCCGGAGTCAGGGAAATGGCATTCTTATTGCGGATGATGGAAAAAGTTTTGTTTACAAAAAAATATATATTTGTGCGCGATATGGTTATAGTGAGACATGCGTTCAACTATAGATGCGACATTCCTGCAGACGGTCCAGCGTAATTGCGATATCTCGGATGCCAGAGACAACGGGATCTATTCGATCTGCTCTCTGGTGCTCAAGCTTCGGAATCTCTATAAGTGGGAGCATAATATA
This sequence comes from Desulfobulbaceae bacterium, assembly GCA_030627725.1. Classification (GTDB taxonomy): domain Bacteria; phylum Desulfobacterota; class Desulfobulbia; order Desulfobulbales; family DAOVSZ01; genus DAOVSZ01. The sequence continues at coordinate 4,883 of DAOVSZ010000048.1, read as the reverse complement.
GAGCCGTGGGCTGAACCGGACCCTCCGGATCTTCTCGACTGGATTGAGGTCAAGGAGAACTATTGGGATACCATTGTCGATGACTCTTTTCAATCGATCTCAATCAGCGGCAATGATATCAACCCTTATGATTCATCCGCGATCAACAGGACCTTAGAGCAAACTGATCTGGTGTACGGCGCAGGCTACGGCCGGTCGATGAAGTCGATCTTTTTTCTGGCTGAAAAGATCAGCGAAGACACGGTTGAGGGCTGCCCGGTCCAGATCCTGGGCCGGGAAAAGGTGCGAGAGATTGACAGCCCCTTTGCCATGCTGCAGGATGGACTCATCACAATCAGGCGGGACCCTCTGAGGTTTTTTTTCTGGGACCATATCCAGGAGATACGTTCCTCGTCAAAGGCCTCTCTGTATCTTGCCCTGGACCACTATGGGCTGCTTGCCGACGGCAAGCTCGATCAGGTCCTTTTCCGGGACAGACTCGACACAGTGGTTGATCAGGAGATACCGATCTTTATCTATCACGAGGTGGGGGAGATGCTGCAGAAAACACTGGACAGCGGAACCCAGAAAAAGATCATCAGCGCCTTTCCCGATTCAGCCGTTGAGTTCGTGGCCCGCTCCCTTAAGGATGTCTTGGCTGATACCCACCCGCATGGCATGATCAATTTTATCATCCAGGAGAGACGGCTTGCCTCGCTCGGGTTTTACGTCGGCTTTCTGGGCGGACTCCGAAAGGTCCTTTTCCCGGAAATCAGCTGCGCATTCAAAGAGTTCCGGAAGTCCGGAGATTGGGCGCTGATTGAAAAGGCAAGGTGTGAATGCCGTGAGAAAAACCGGAGACTGGCTGAAAGGCTGCGGGAGATTGCGCAGGAAATTGATCAGGAGCCGGCAGACCATGTACAGTCCCGGATCAACCAGGAGATCCTGACGCCGTTGGGGATAGATGTTCCTGAAGGTTAATATCTGAACCTGTTTTACGATTTTCGAAAAGCCTCCTTTATCTTCTCAATCACTGTGTTCGCAGTAAAAGGCTTGAGGAGGCATTGGCTTATCTGGGACTGGAGGGTTGCGTTTATCTGGATGGTATTCGCGTCGGACATCAAAAGGATGAAGGGGATATCTTTCAATCGCTCTGACCGTTTGATACTGCTCAGGAGTTCTGTCCCGGACATTTTCGGTAAATCCAGCTCCGAGATGATCAAGTCTATCGTTTCTTCCTGCAAAATAGTAAGCGCATTCTTTCCGTTTGTCGTCTCAATGACCGCACCGCATTTGAGGTCCTGCACGAGTATTGTCCGCAATATCTTTCTGGTCGGCTCAACATGGTCTACGAGGAGAATTTTTTTCTCCTGGAGCGATTCGCTCTTTTTTTTCTGTTGTGGTGGCGATGGGGATTTTCCCTGCGGCACGACAGGCTTGGCAGGGGCCGGAACTGCCTTGGCCGGCGGCCGTTCTGTTTTGAGTTTGAAATTTTCTTCGAACATCTGCCGGAGCCTTACTGCCAGGACCTCGGCAAATATTCTGTATATGAGGTAACAGAAATATGTCTTATCCTGCCGCAGCTGCTCTTCGACAATAGAGGTGTCGATTGCCAGGATAAGGGACTTTGCCTCAGCAACAACAGAGGTTGATCGTGATGAACCTCCCAGGGCGTCCATCTCGCCGAAGATATCACCCAGCCGTTTGAGATACCCAACCACCCGGCCCTCCTTTATTATCCGGATAGAGCCGGAAAGGAGAAAATAGACCCAGCTGTCGATATTTCCTTCTTTGATGATGACCTCTTTTACCCCGTATTCACGGAATTTGCCTGCTGCAATAAAGGCCTGCAGATCTTCTTCAGGGATCTGGCTGAACCGTTTGATTCGTTTCAGCATATTCAGGGTATTTGTATCGTCCTGCGTTACATTGAATTCGCGCATTTTTAGTACCTATTTTTCAGGTTTGTCGTTTGAGGGCTTTATTGCATCAGTGATCAGGTCAGGATAGAGTCTTTCCGCACAGTCGGGGCATATACTGTGGCTGAATCGGGCATCGGAATGCTTGCTGATATAACTCTCAAGCTGGTCCCAGTAACCCTGGTCGTTACGGATTTTTTTACAGCTGGAACATATCGGGATGAAACCTGACAGTAGTTTGACACTGTCAACAGCCTTCTGCAGTTTAACGATCAGGTCTAATTTTTCCTGTAAGAGCTGCTCTCCTTTTTTGAGTTCATCCTGGAGTTTTATGTTGGTCGCGGAGAGTTCACTGGTCCTTTCCCGGACCTTTGTCTCCAGTTTCTCCTGTGCTTGCAGAAGTGCGTTTTCAGCTTTTTTCTGTTCAGTAACGTCTCTGATGATCACTATACTACTGAGTTTTTTGGATTTATTCAAGACCGGAAGACCACTGATGAGCAGATCTTTATCGTTACGCCTTACAGGTATCCAGGCACTGTTGTCCATTCCCTCCCGGCATGCGGTCAACATCTCTCGGGCCTGTCCGTTCTGATCATCAAAAAGGTCGCTGAGCTTCATGGAGAGAAGCGATTCTTCCGGCAGGCCTACGAGGTGTGCCGCCATGGTATTTGCGAAGATAATTCTTTCATCAGGCGTTACTTCGAGAAAACCGTCAGACATATTTTCCAGAATCATTTCATAGTGTTTTTTGATCTCCAGGAGTTCCCTGGTAATGGCCCTTTCGCCAATTCCCTCTTTGCCGATTATCTCTTTGGGAAGTAGATTGCTTTTGGCCTTCGGCTTGTCAAGGAGCAGGGTAATATGACCGGCCATCACCTTGCTGGGGCCTTTGGCTATACAGGCATCAGCGCCGATCGCGTTGAAGTCGAGCCCCTGCTCAACCGCTGCCGCAGAGAGGATGACAAGAAAAGTTTCGCGGAATCTTGGCATGCCTCGGATAATCCGGCACAGCTTGTCGCCGGTTATGTTGGGCATTACAAGATCGATGAAGATGATGTCCGGGGAAAAGGAGTCCAGGATTTTCAGGGCGGAAAGCCCATCAATGGCCGTGGTAACCTCATAACCCTTTCCGGTCAGGAGGTTTTTCATGAACTGGAGCACGGTTGCGCTGTTGTCTACTACAAGGACTTTCTTCATGTTTCCCTTGTCCCTTGAAAGGGAAACAAAAAAACCACTTCCTCACAAAACAAAAAAGGGGAGTGGTTTTCTGCTCCCACATTGCAGCCCCGCTGCCATATCCCTTAAGGATGAAGGCCGGTGGCTTTGCGTCCCGTCCTTTCGGAAGGTTTGCCTTTTGAATGCGTGAAATTAAAAAATATTTTTTATGTTTTTATGCACATATTATATCATAATCTGTTGAGAAAGAGTATTTTTTGTGAAGATGTTAACAGGCACAAAGTGAAGGTACTTATCGATGAGATCATTTAAATTTCTTTAATATCCTCAGTACATAATCAATATCTTTTTCCGTGTGGCCGGCGGAAACCTGAAAACGGATCTCCTCGTCTCCTTTTGGAACGACGGGGAAGTTCAGGCCGGTGGCAAGGATGCCGTTTTTAAAGAGAAACCGGACCATTTGAGCGGTCTTCCGGGTGTCCCGGGTCAGCAGAGGCACAATCGGGTTTTCGCTTTTGAGCGTTTCATAGCCGAGCCGGATGATCCCTTGTTCAAAGCGGCGGGTCATTTTCCGGAGATGCTCAAGGAGGGAGAGGCCGGTTTTGCTCTCCAGGATATCGAGGCCCTTTATTGCCGCGGCTGCCTCTGCCGGGGTGATCGGGTTGGAATAGATATAGAGCGGCGCGGTTTCCCGTAAGAATTTAATAACGGTAGAAGAGGCCGCGACATAGCCGCCGTTGACCCCCAGTGATTTGCCTAAAGTCGCGATCAGGATGTCGGCCTTTGCCTTCGTGTATTCCTCGGTGCCCCTGCCTGTTCTGCCAAAGGCGCCGACCCCGTGCGAGTCATCAACAACCGTTATCACACCCTGTTGGAATTTTGGATTATATCTCTTGCATATCCTGACCAGTTCGGCCAGAGGCGCAAAGTCACCCCGCATGCTGAAGATTCCGTCCGTCACCACGATGATACGATCGCAGAAGCCTATGCTCTGCTCGAGTTTGGTCGCCAGGGCCTCCATGTCGCAGTGGCGGTAGATCGCTTTGCCGGCAGGTCTGGAAAGCCTGATTGCGTTGATGATCGAGTTGTGATTCAGTTCGTCACTGATAACCATTGTCCTCTTGTCGATCAGTTGCGGCAGCACGCCCACAATGGTCGCATAGGCGGCGCTGAAGATCATCGCAGACTTTCGGCCGTGAAAGCGGGCAAGGCGGGTTTCGAGTTCTATGTGGGGCTCATAGGTGCCGCTGATAAAGCGGACAGCTCCAGGGCCGACCCCGTATCTGTCTGTTGCCGTATGTTCCGCTGTCATCACTTTCGGATCTGTTGAGAGCCCGAGGTAGGAGTTTGAGTTCATCTTGAGAAACTGTTTCCGGCCATGGCCGACAAGATGGAAGCGGGGCCCCTTGCCGTGCCTGGGCGGGAGCATAGCTGTGATAACGGTTTCTTTCCCTTTCAGCGTGCCTTTGGCTCTGAGGTCGGCGAGCTTTTTTTCGAGTTCTGACTCAAGTCGTGCAAGCGGCATCAGGCGGTCTCCTTAAGCTTTGTGGTCAGTTTTTCGATCATGTCCCTGGTCATGGTCGCAAGGTCGTATTCCGGCCGCCATCTCCATTCTTTCCGGGCCTGGCTGTCGTTGAGACGCTTGGGCCACGAATCGGCGATTGCCTGCCGGGTCGGATCGATCCGATACTGCATGGTGAAGTCAGGCAGGACCTTTTTTATCTCAGTGGCGAGCGCTTTCGGTGTCACGTTCATTGAGGTGATATTAAAGGCATTGCGGTGTTTGAGTTTTGCCGGTGAGATCTCCAT
>DAOVSZ010000324.1 GCA_030627725.1 Desulfobulbaceae bacterium | reverse complement strand
GGGAACTCAACCATCCACAGATGAAAACAAACGGTTGCTCTCCCAGGTATCGCAAAAACTGATGAAAAAATCCTTCAGGGTGTCCGCGACCATATCGGTTGGCGGATTACGTATGGATCTTTCCAGGCTCAAGGCTGATATCGATTCAACAGCCGCATGTGCACCGACGTCATGCACTGTCTGCACCAACAACATTCTGAGATGAACCAGTTCTCCCTCCCGGTTATATGAGAAGATAAGCTTTCCCTGTCCTTCAGCATCTTTCAGGCCGATATCAAGATCTGCCGGCATTGCCCCTTTTAAGGACGGCGCCAGTTTCTTGATTGTCAGCAGAACGAGAAAAGGGAAATCCTTGAACTCCAGGCGTATATAACTCATCTCCTGAAGATCTTTCACAGCAGGGGAATGAGTCGATGAGAGCGTATTGCCGGCAACTGCCTGAATGGTGTTGAAGAAGAAAAACAGGACCAGAACGAGTTGAATGTAAATTTTGGTCTTCATTGGGGTGCCTCCTCGTCGCCATGAACTTCTATTCTCGGACAGCCTCCTAAACATTCGGACACGAATCCTTTCGTATCTTCAAGGTATTGCAAATATCATTCCTGCGGCCCGACAGGGCCTCCTGCAATACTCTTTTCATGAATAAATCCAAGCAGTTTTCCTCGCGACATTTTTTCATATCTTCATGAAAAGGACATCCTGACCAACGACTTTTTTTCATCCAGCACCCTAAACCTTAAACTTTTTTTACTTTTGCACCCTAAACCTTAAACTTTTTTTACTTTTGCACCCTTAATATTGATAGCCTCGTAAAAAGTCGAAATCGTTGAATTCGTCTTCAATGATTTCAATAAGATAGAGACGGTTAACGCGTCCGTCTCGTGCTTTTTACGAGACCGACAATATTTTTGTATTAAATCAAAGTCGATTATGCCCGGAAGGAATCAGGCAGCATTTACAGCAGCTTGTATTTCTTTTTCATCTCTTCGTAGACCATGGTCGAAACCTGACGGATAACATTGCTGCGGGCAATCTTCCAGCGGCCGTAATCAGACGGCCGGGAACGACGTTCTATGATACCGACAATCGCGTAGGGGTAGCGGCGGCCGTTTTGGGAACGAGGGGCTAGGATACCCATGTCACCGCAAAGATGGGCGGTAGAGCCTGTTTTGTTGTATACCAATGTTCCCTGGGGGATCGGGGTGCCATGATAGAGACGGTCGCGGCCAGGCAGGGCCATGAGTCGCCGCAACTCTTTTCCATATGGAAGCTCCTTGTTCCAGAGCGCCCTGAGGAAACGGACGTAATCCGCCGGCTGTGAGCTGTTCTTGTATGTACGGCCGCCGGAAGGGATATATTCTCTGATTTCTGTTTTCTTGAAAATATGGCCATACTCCTCGCGCAGGATCTTCTCGCATCGGACCGGCCCCCCGACCTGTCGCAGCACCCAGTTGGTGGCGGCATTACTGCTCCTCTGGATCATGGCCTCCATCTTTCTGCGGCTTTTGGGTCCGTAAATAATTTTCCCTTTTTTAACCTGGTGAAAAAAGGCGAGGCAGAAAAATGGCTTGATCATGCTTGCTGCCTGGAATACCTGGTCCACATTGATATCAACCAGGCTCTTGTCCTGGGTGAAGTCATAGACCATCCAGCCGGTCATTTCATCACGGGAGATTTTTCCCCTTCGCCGCAAATTTTTGATAAATGCCTCGATATTCCTTTCAAATTCGCTATTGCTTCGGTCTTCTGCCTGGACAGTAACTTTTGTGTCGGAGGGACTGATAATCTGTTTGCTCTTAATGGACTGTTGGCTCTTGCGGGGGACGGGATCCGGCTTTTTATTAATTTTCTCAGGCTCATGCTTTGTTTCATGTTCCTCGGTGTCATCCAACAGGCTGGACTCACCGTACACAACGGGGTTATTGTTCTCCAGGGTTATTGATGCGGATATCTTTTTCCTCCGGAGCAGCTTGGAGTGTTTCCTGGCAACCCTGTGCGTTGACTGTTTATCACCCCGGCGGCGATAAATGAGAGTGAAGTTGCCGGAATCGGTCTCTTCTATAAAGAGGCTCTTTCCTACCTCTTTTCCGAGATAGCTGTAAATCCTGCTGTAGATCGTTTTGAGTGCGTCCAGATTTGGACCAAGACCATAACTGACATTATAAAGGTCATAATACCCTCCGCCCTTGATGGTATAGGCCTCAGAAAGTCCGGCATTGCGAAGTATTTCACTGTGATGGACGATGATCTGGGCAGGAGAACGGTCCGATCCATTCTGATCGTAAATGATCCCGTACTCACGGTCCCGGGTGACGACCTTAAGCCTTTTACTGACTTTCGGACCCAACAGCGATTCGAGCTCTTCCTTATAATCAAGGACACTCTCAATATCGTCGTCCCAGATGTAGGCTATATCGTAATGGTTTGTTTTTGCCGCAGTTGCCGTGGCACATAACAAAACAACAACAAGGAGAACGCTCTGCAGGAATACAGACGCGGGAGGAATATGTTTCGATAAAAAATGATCACTACGCATATGCGGACAGAAAAACACAAAAAGGTTAAGAAAATACCATCATACTAAAAAGGTCTCAATATTCCACCGATATTCGAACAATAACGAGTAGAAGACAAAAAATCCTCAAGAGTCTTCTCTGCCAATCACACTTTTCTTTTGACAATCTCCTTTTCCAGCACCTACACTGAAAGTATCTCTTTATCTTCCTCCGCCCGACTGTGGGAAAACCGATCATCGTCGATTTACAGAAAAAAAAGGGGGCAGTGATGATCTTGGGTCTGAATAAGTATGACGATATCTCCCGGCTCCTGCGTGACATCGAGACAGAGTATCACTACACCTGCGGCCTGACCGGCAAGGCGGCATTAAACGAACGCGTCAGGGAAGCTCTCAGACAGGTCCCCAGGCACGCGTTCGTGCCCTCCGCAATGAAACCTTTTGCCTATGACAACAAT
>DAOVSZ010000153.1 GCA_030627725.1 Desulfobulbaceae bacterium | reverse complement strand
CAAGCCTTCTGCCATGAATCCGGTCACAGACGAGATCAGGACCCTGGGGACCCCCATGAAACTGGTAAGCAGGGCATACTGGGTGGCGGTAAATTTTTTATTGGTGATGCTGGCCATAAAGGCGACAAAGGCGGCGGTCCCCATGCCGGCGCTTAAATTTTCAAAACAGATCACCCCGGTCAAGAGCCCGATGTTGTAGCCTACTTGCGCGAGCAGGGCAAAGCCGGCGGTCGAGATCATCTGCAAAAAACCAAAGAGCCAGAGAGAACGGTTGATGCCGGTCTTGAGCATGATCACGCCGCCCAAAAAGGCGCCGCCAAGAGTGGCCCAGAACCCGAAAAGCTTTACAACCGTGCCGATCTCGGTCTTGGAAAACCCCATATCCAGATAAAACGGGGTGGAGAGGGCTGCCGCCATATTATCTCCCACCTTATAGAGCAGGATAAAGACAAGGATCCAGATGGCGCCTGGCTGCCGGAAGAAATCAGCAAACGGGTCGATCACCGACTCCCTGAAACCGGCAGGCGCTTTTTCCGTGACCGGCGGTTCTCTGGCAATACAGGTCGTGATCATACCCGGGACCAGGCAGAGCGCCATGATAAAGAAGACCATGCTCCAGGAAAGGTGGTCGGCCAGGATGAGCCCGCCGCCGCTCACCACCAGCATGCCGATCCGATACCCGTAGATATAATAAGACGACCCGATTCCCAATTCACGGTCAACAAGATCTTCCCTGCGGTAGGCATCGATCACGATGTCCTGCGAGGCGCTGAAAAAGGTGACAAGAAAGGCGGCCAGGACAAAGAACATGACCTGGATCGGACCGCTTGCAGGGTCGGTGAGACCCATGACGATAATTGCGAGAAAGAGCAAGACCTGGCAGACAAGAAGCCACCCTCTTCTTCTGCCTAAAAAAGGCAGGGTGAACCGGTCAAAAAGCGGCGCCCATACGAACTTCAGGGTGTATGGCAGGCCGACCAGGGTCATAAGCCCGATGCTCTTCAGGCTGACCCCGGCCTCCTTGGCCCAGGCCTGCATCAGGGTAAGGGTGATAAGAAGCGGCAGGCCGGAGGCCACGCCCATAAGCAAGGCGACAACAAGCCGTTTGTGAACGATGTTTCTAAAAAATCCCACTACTCACGCATCTCCCACCCCTTGCGCATCTTCGCTGCTCTTCACATATGCGTCATAGTGTTCAAAATAGATCTCGGTCAGGGTGAGGAAGGCGGTAATAATCAACGGACCGTAGATTATTCCTAAAACCCCGAAGACACTCAAACCGCCCATAATGGCAAGAAAAACGAGCAGGGTATGCATCTTGAGCCGCTTCCCTACCAGTTTCGGCTTCAAGGCATACTCCACTGAAAATGAAAGCAGTATATAAAAGATGGCAAGACCGATGCCGGCCAGGGCTTGTCCTTTGAGCAGCAGCACCAGTGAGGCCGGCAGCAACACCAGGCCGACCCCGAAGATAGGCAGAAAGGCAAGAATCCCCATCATACCGCCCCAGATCAACGGCGAGCCGAGATGCAGCAGACTGAAGACCAGCCCGCCGAGTATGCCCTGAATCAAACCGCAGATACCGTTGCCGATCAGGACCGCGCCTGCTATCTCCTGGAATTTCCCGATCAGCCGCCTGCCGTGCTCCTCCGGAAGCGGAGAGAGCCTGATGATGAAATTGATGAGCCGTTCATGATCAATCAACAGAAAGAAGATCGTAATAATCATCATGGAAAAAGCAAAGATGAAATGCATGATATTGGCGGCCCACGAACTTGCCTGGTTATAGAGAAACAGGCCTGCAAACCTGACGAAATCCGACAGCGTCTCGTTGAGCCCTTCCGGTTCAAGCTCGACCCCGAAGCTCTCCAGCATACCCTGGAGTTTGATCATGAAGGCGCTCTCCTGGATCAGCTCCTTCAACTTCAACCCGATATCGACCCCCTTGGCGGACTGATACAGGGCAAGCGCCTCCTTGGACAAAGCGCCGACAAAAAACGAAAGCGGGACAAAGACCAGAACAACAATAATCACACAGGTGACAAGAGAAGAAAAAGAGGAAGAGAACTTCTTGTTGATAAACCGGTAGATCGGCTGAAAAAGACCGGTCAGAAGGAAAGAGAGCACCAGGATAGAGAGAAACGGCCACAGAATCCTGCCGACCAGAAGGATAGAGATGGCAAACAGGACGAGAAAACATTTCAACACCATCGGACTTGGCGAACGCATAATCATAAAAACTCCACAGAATCCATTTTAAAAAGCTTCTTCCGACCGACTCCTTTCTCTATATACAAGATTTTCACAACATGGACAAATAGTAACTCACGGACTGAAGCTGCCAAATGGCGATCTAACGCCTGACCTGTAAGCGATTACAGGTGCCGGAGATCGGAGTCTACGCTTTGCTCCGCTTACCTGCCGCAAGCAGGGCGATCGACTATACTTGGGTATGTCGGAGTCTCGCAAGCTCGCTTACCTGAAAGCCCTGATCGTGGCTAGATTTGGTATCTGTGATCGCTTACGACAAATAAGTTGTCTCATTTACGGCAATCCGCTATATATATTTCTTTGTAACTTATCAGCTGCACCCCATCTTTGAACGATCATGCCTGCTCACATAGGCGGGCTATAGACTCGCAGGCCTGCTTGTTCAGGTAAGCGGAGACTCCGAATCTGGAGCACATCTGATAAGTTACAATTTACAGTATTGGTACAGAGTATGAAAAGAAGGAGAGCAGCAATGGAGATCAGGCAGGAAAAGGCTTCTGAGAACGAACTTCAGTCAAAACCGGACGAAAGCGCCCTGGGCTTTGGAAAATATCTTTCAGACCACATGTTCGTCATGAAGTACGACGAAGGGTTAGGGTGGCACGATGCCGTTGTCGAAAAATATCAAGACTTTTCCCTTGATCCGGCTGCCATGGCTCTGCATTACGGACAGGCCATCTTTGAAGGGCTGAAAGCCTATCGCGGCAAGAACGACCAGATTTACCTGTTCAGACCGCAGGCCAACTTCGAGAGAATGAACGTCTCAGCGGCCCGGATGTGCATGCCGGAGTTCCCGGTTGATACGGTCTGTGAAGGGCTCAAAAAGCTCCTTGAACTGGAAAAAGGCTGGGTGCCCCGGGCCAAAGGCGCCACCCTCTATATCCGCCCGACCATGATCGCGACCGAGGCAGGCCTTGGGGTCCGCCCGGCAAAACAATATCTGTTTTTCATTATCTTAAGCCCGGTCGGGGCCTATTATCCCGAGGGCTTTGACCCTGTGAAGATCTTTGTCACAGACAAATATGTCCGTGCGGTCCCTGGCGGTGTCGGCCATGTCAAGACAGCCGGGAACTATGCGGCCAGCATCATGGCGGCAGTGGAGGCGCAGGAGCAGGGCTATACCCAGGTGCTGTGGCTTGATGCTGTGGAGCGCAAGTACATCGAAGAAGTGGGCACGATGAACATCTTTTTTGTTATTGGCGACGAGGTGATCACGCCGCCCCTTTCCGGCAGTATCCTTCCCGGCATTACCAGAGATTCCGTCATTCAGCTCGCGCGTGACTGGGGAATCACTGTCCAGGAAAAACGCCTGACCATAGATGATGTGCTTGCTGCCGGCGAAAACGGCACGCTCAAAGAGATCTTCGGCACTGGTACGGCGGCTGTCATCTCCCCTGTCGGCGAACTCAACTATAAAGGAACAATCTGCCCCGTCAACAATGGCAAAACGGGTGAACTCGCCCAGCGGCTCTTTGATGAACTGCAGGACATTCAGTACGGCGAGAAACCGGACCCGCACAACTGGGTTGTGCAACTCTAGCCCGCATCTTTTTTCCATTTTTTTATTTTGCTCTCTTGATTTTTCAAAAACCCGTAACTATTGTTTCGCGCATCCAACTGAATTTTACTTCAGTTCCAGGCAGTTCCGCCCGGGTTTACACGGAAATCATAACTGGGAAAAATCGTTTATCTAGACGATTAATTTCATTAATTTAAAGTAACTATTCAGCAGCACCCCATCTGCACACGATCAGGCCTTCTCGCATAGCCAACTATCGCTCGGCAGCCTGCTTGTGTACATCCGGGGCACTTCTGAACAGTTACAGGAAGGTGTTTAGGCTAAGTTTTTGGCTCCACCTGAATAGTTATAATTTAAAATTAATTTGATATGGAGGTTGTATATGAAAATTCGTCCGTTAAATGACAGAATTCTTGTCAAAAGGCTGGAGGAAGAGGAAAAAACCAAAGGCGGCATCATCATCCCTGACAGCGCCAAGGAAAAACCTGCAGAAGGTGAAATCATCGCCGTAGGTCCCGGCAAGACAAACGACAAAGGCGACCGTGTCCCTGTTGAGGTGAAAGCCGGCGACCGTGTTCTCTTCAGCAAATACGGCGGCACCGACGTCAAACTGGATGGCGTTGACTATCTCATCATGCGTGAGGACGACATCCTCGGCATCGTGGAAGGATAACAAAAGGCTTTTTTTCAACGGATAGCGAAAACATAAAAATTGAATCGGCTATCGTTACTCATAAAAAGGCTATCGAAGATAATTTATAAGGAGAATATCAATTATGGCTGGAAAAGATATTAGATACGGAGGAAAAGCCAGGGAGTCCATCCTCAAGGGTGTCAACACCCTGGCTGACGCTGTAAAAATTACCCTTGGCCCCAAAGGCCGCAATGTACTGCTGGATAAATCATTCGGCGCGCCGACCATCACCAAGGACGGTGTGACCGTTGCCAAGGAAATCGAGGTCAAGGACAAATTTGAAAACATGGGCGCTCAGATGGTCAAAGAGGTTGCCTCCAAGACCAGTGATGTTGCCGGTGACGGCACCACAACCGCCACCATTCTCGCTCAGGCGATCTTCCGCGAGGGTTCCAAACTGGTTGCCGCCGGCAACAACCCGATGGAGATCAAACGCGGCATTGATGTGAGCGTTGACGCCGTTGTCGCAGAACTTGCCAACATCGCCAAACCGACCAGAGAGCAGAAAGAAATCGCCCAGGTCGGCACCATCTCGGCAAACAATGACGTAACCATCGGCAACATCATTGCCGAGGCAATGGACAAGGTCGGCAAAGAAGGCGTCATCACCGTGGAAGAGGCAAAAAGCATGGAGACCACTCTCGACGTGGTCGAGGGCATGCAGTTCGACCGCGGCTACCTCTCTCCCTACTTCGTGACCGATCCTGAGAAGATGGAGGTCAACCTTGAAGACCCCTATATCCTGATCAACGAGAAAAAGATCAGCAGCATGAAAGACCTGCTGCCGGTCCTCGAGCAGATCGCCAAGATGGGCAAACCGCTCTGCATCATCGCTGAAGATATTGACGGCGAGGCGCTCGCTACCCTGGTCGTGAACAAACTGCGCGGCACCCTGAACATTGCTGCCGTCAAGGCCCCGGGATTCGGCGACAGAAGAAAGGCCATGCTCGAAGACATCGCCATTCTTACCGGCGGCCAGGTCATCACCGAAGACCTTGGAATCAAACTCGAGAACGTAACCATCGACGACCTCGGGACCGCCAAACGTATGGTCATCGACAAGGACAACACCACAATCGTGGACGGCGCCGGCGCCAAGGACCAACTCACCGCCCGCGTCAAACAGATCCGCGCCCAGGCCGAAGAAAGCACATCGGACTACGACCGCGAAAAACTCCAGGAGCGTCTGGCCAAACTGATCGGCGGCGTTGCCGTGATCAATGTCGGCGCTGCAACCGAAATCGAAATGAAAGAAAAGAAGGCCCGCGTTGAAGATGCCTTGAACGCAACACGCGCCGCAGTAGAAGAAGGAATCGTACCCGGCGGCGGCGTCGCCTATCTCCGCTGCATAAAAGCCCTTGAAGGCCTTGATCTTTCTCACAGCCAGGACCTTGGCAGAAAGATCATCATTCGCTCCCTTGAAGAGCCGGTACGACAGATTGCCAACAATGCCGGCCGCGAAGGGTCCGTCATTGTAGAGCATGTCAAGAACCTGGAAGGCCCCAACGGCTTCAACGCAGACACCGAAGAATACGAAGACCTGATCAAGGCCGGTGTTATCGATCCAGCCAAGGTGACACGTTTCGCGCTGCAGAACGCAGCCAGCGTCGCCGGACTGCTCCTGACCACCGAATGCATGATAGCCGAGCATCCGGAAGAAGACACAGGCGGAATGCCGGGCGGAATGCCTCCAGGAGGAATGGGCGGCATGGGAGGAATGGGAGGCATGGGAGGAATGATGTAAACCTTTCGCGCACCTGTTCGTGAATTATCCTGGGAGCCTTTTCCTTAACCGAAAAGGCTCCTTTGTTTTTACCAGAAGAGAAAGGCTCCTGGTCGATTTCTATTGACAACAGTGCCAAAAAATATCATATTTTTCGCTTCTTTCAAACAAAGGCGATGTAGCTCAGCTGGTTAGAGCACACGGCTCATATCCGTGTTGTCCGGGGTTCAAGTCCCTGCATCGCCACCAAAAAACAATCCGGAACAATCCGGTTAAGTCCTCAACCCCGAGTCCTGAAAAGGATTTCGGGGTTTTCTTTTTTCTCAAACGGCAAAAAAATTCAGATTAAACGCTTAAACAGCGACTTCGTGATCACGCAAACACGAAACAAAAACACACATCTTTTTTTCACCCTGCTTGACATTTTATCCCCTTTTG
>DAOVSZ010000297.1 GCA_030627725.1 Desulfobulbaceae bacterium | reverse complement strand
GACCTCCTTGACGTCATTGCGGAAAAAGAGGGCTGGAAAATCGAGTTTGTGCCCGGAAGTTGGACGCAATGTCTGGAAAGGCTGGAAAATGGCGAGATAGACCTTATGGTTGACGTTGCCTATTCAGAGGCGCGGGAGAAAAAATATGATTTTAATAGCGAAAGCATCTTTATCAACTGGGGACTTATTTATACGAGAAAGGGTCTCGCTATAGAATCTTTTCTCGACCTGCGCAACAAGAAGATAGCAGTGATGAAGGGGAGCATCCATACCGTTGGCAAGGGAGGGATAAAAAAACTGCTGCAGAACTTCAACATTCCTTGTGAATTTATTGAAGTTGGCAGCTACAAAGACGTTTTCAGGCTTCTTGATTCCGGGGCGGCGGACGCAGGGGCGGTCAACCGGTTATTCGGCTCCCTGTTTGAACAGGAATATATGGTGGCCAAATCCACCCTCATTTTCAACCCCAGGCATCTGAAATTCGCTTTCCCTAAAAACACCCCCCTAAGCAGCCATTTGATCAAGCGGATTGACACCCACCTCAATGCGCTGAAAAAAGAACCCAACTCTGTTTTTTTCAAGATCATCGACAACTATCTCTGGGGTATTGCCTTTAAACGTACACATGGCGAGGAAAGCGCCGCCCTTATCCTCACGCCGGAAGAAAAGGCCTGGATCCAGACCCATCCTGTTGTCCGGTTTGGCGTTGATCCGGAATTTATGCCCTTTGAATATTTTGATGAGAAGGGCAACTACAGCGGCATCGCCTCAGACTATATTAAAATTCTCAACCGTATTCCGGGGCTTAATCTGCGGATAGTCCCTGGTCTGAGCTGGCGCCAGGCCGTTGACAAGGCACAGAGAGGCGAGCTTGATGTGCTGCCATGCATTGGTGTCACCGAGGAGCGCCGGGAATTTCTCAACTTTTCGCGGCCCTATATTGAGTTTCATCGGGTCATCATCACCAGGAGTGACACCCCTTTTCTCTCCGACCTTGATGACCTTCGGGACATGACGGTCGCTGTGCAAAGCAACACCTCACACGAGGGCTTTCTGCAGGACCAAACCGACATTACCCCTCTGCTGTTTCCGACCCTCCAGGAAACCCTCCGGGCTGTCTCTGACGGCAAGGCTGACGCCTTGATCGGCAATATAGCCTCCGCCACTTACTGGATCAGAAAGCTGAACCTCACGAATCTCAAGGTCGCAGCCCCTGCATCCCAGGAAGTCCAAAGACTGTACTTCGGGGTACGCAGGGACTGGCCTGAGCTGGTGCAGATCATTAACAAGGCTCTGGCTGCCGTCAGTCCGGAGGAAACAAGAAAAATTCAGCAGCGATGGGTAGAGGTGGAATATGATCCCGGCATCGAACCCGCTGTTTTCCAGAAATATGTAGAACGCATTGTATTGGTTTCCTTCCTTGTCCTTACCGGTTTTTTTCTCTGGAATTTCAGCCTGAAAAAAGAAATCACCAAACGGAAAAAGGCGGAAGAGAAACTGCAATACAGCAACAGGTTTGAGCGGCTTATCCTGGAGATGTCGTCACGGTTTATCGGCTTAAAGCCTGAAGAAGTTGACAGGCATATCGAGGAAGCCCTTGCCGAGATAGTCTCCTTTACTGATACAGATGCCGGATACCTGTTTGAAATTGACCAGAAGGGAAAAACAATTTCCTGCTCCCATCTCTGGCATGGTGAAAATCTGGAAGTCGACATACAGGCCTGGCAAAAGATCGGCTTTGAGCACAATTCGCCGTGGATGATCCGCCTCCAGGAAGGCCGTGTGATTACAGAGCCTGCCATGCAGAGTCCATCCAAACAAGTGTCGATGGAGAGAGAGTATCTGCGGGCTCAGGGCATTCTTTCGGTTGTTGACGTACCGAGGAGCTGCCGGGGAGAAGTCATTGGTTTTCTTGGCATAAGCACTGCCAGACCGGAACGGACATGGTCTGATGACGAGATAAGCCTCCTGACCCTTGTCGGGTTGATATTTACCAACGCCCTGTTGCGGAAAGAGGCGGATCTGGCCCTGCTGAACTATGCGGAGAGACTTGAAAAAAACAAGGGAGAGCTTGAGGCAAGCAAGCAGGAACTCGAGACAAAAACAGTAAAGCTGCAGAAATCACAGCGTGCCCTCACCTATCTGCTGGAGGATGTCAACGAGGCCAAGGCGGAACTTGAAGCCGCCAATGAAAAACTCAAAGAACTGGACCGGCTCAAATCCATGTTCATCGCCTCCATGAGCCATGAATTGCGGACCCCGCTCAACTCGATTATCGGGTTCACCGGCATTATTCTCCAGGGGCTGGCCGGTGAGATCAACGAAGAACAGAAAGACCAGCTGCAAAGGGTGTATGGCGCCGCCAGGCACCTCCTTGCCCTTATAACCGATGTTATTGATATTTCCAAAATCGAGGCAGGCCGTCTGGATGTATATGCGGAAGAATTCAATCTTGGCGGCGTGGTCAAAGAGGCGGTTTCCAGCATATCCACCCAGCTCAAAGACAAAGGGCTGGAACTGGCTGTGAAAATCCCGAAGGAGTTGCAACTCAAGACCGACCGCAGAAGACTCCTGCAGTGCATTCTAAACTATCTGAGCAATGCTGTCCGGTATACGGAAAAAGGGGAAATCAGCCTGGTTGCCGTTGAAACAAATGGCACACTGGAGGTGCGTGTGACAGACACGGGAATCGGGATCAGAGAAGAGGACCTGCCGATACTTTTCACTTCGTTTGCCCGCCTCGACTCCCCCTTGCGGACAAAAACGCCCGGAACCGGCCTGGGACTCTATCTTACCAAAAAAATTGTCTCGGAGATGCTGGGAGGCTCTGTCTCGGTTGAAAGCGAATACGGGACAGGGAGCACATTTATCTTCCAGATTCCTGTAACATATCAGAAAGAAGAGGTAACCCAATGAAAAGGGCCTTAATTATCGAAGACAACGAAGACAACATGAAGCTCATCTCCTTTTTACTGGAGAAAAACGGCTACCAGACGCTCTGGGCGGAAAACGGCAAAAAAGGCATTGAGCTTACCTTTCAGGAAGAGCCTGATTTCATAATTCTCGACATCCAACTCCCTGACATCGATGGAACGGAAGTGCTTAAAGAGATACGCGGGGAAAAAAAGAACACGAAAATCCCGATCATTGCCATGACGTCCTATGCCATGAGCGGGGACCGGGAAAAACTGTTAGGGGCAGGCTGCAACGGCTATATTGAAAAACCGATAGACCCGCTCGCGGTCATTGGGCAGATCAAAGAGATACTCGGAGAGTAACTGTTCAGCAGCACCCCATCCGGAGTCTCGCAGGCTCGCTTACCTGCACACGATCAGGCTGGTTCACATAGGACAACTATCGGAGTCTACGCTTTGCTCCGCTTACCTGTTCTCCAACCTGCTGGAGTTTATGCCCGGATGGGTGCACATCTGGGGCGCCCCGCAGGAAGTGCCCTTGGGGTGCACTG
>DAOVSZ010000155.1 GCA_030627725.1 Desulfobulbaceae bacterium | reverse complement strand
TCTCGCTGCAGGAAGTTCAGAAGTCGTTTCAGTCTTATTTTCGGTTCCATTTCGCTTTTTGTAAAAACAAATCTCTTGCAGTGTGAGCAGAGACCATAGAGATAGAGACTGGCGGGGTTATCTTCTTGTTCCTGAAGATTTCTTGTTTGTGGTCGTTGTCTTTAGAGGTTTTTCGGGTTGACGTACTCTTTATGTTTTAGTTAACTTTTGTCACTTGTCACTTGTCACTTGTCACTTGTCACTTGTCACTTGTCACTTGCCACTTATCACTTGTTACTTGCCACTTGTCACTAATGTCACTTGTCACTAATGTCACTTGTCACTTTTTTTCAGCCTTCCCTTCGATCAATCGGGCCATTTCGTTGATGTTCTCTTTCATTGCTTCAGCCTGTTCATCAAGGCTGATCGCAGCAGTTGCCGCTTCCTGAGAGTTTGCCGCATTCTGCTGCGTGACTGACTCCATCTGTGAAACAGCCGTGTTTAACTGTGAAACGCCCTGGGCCTGATCGTTAGTGGCTGCCGTGATCTCTTCCGTCAGCTGACTGACGCTATTGGTATTCTTGACGATATCTTCAAATCTTGTCGAAATCTTGGAGACCGTATTTTCTCCTTCACCTACCTTGGCCATCGTGTCTTCGATCATATCGGTGGTGTTTTGGGCCGCTTCTGCGGCGCGCTGGGCAAGGTTTCTCACTTCGGCTGCAACCACGGCAAAACCTGCTCCTGCCTCCCCGGCGCGGGCAGCCTCAACGGCCGCATTCAAAGCGAGAAGATTTGTCTGAAAGGAGATATCATCAATGGTCTTGATAATTTTTTTGGTTGATTCGCTGGCCTCGGCGATCTCTTTCATGGCCTGATTCAGGTCGGTCATTGAATCGTTGACTTCGGTGACGATATTTTTCATCTCCTTGGTCAGAGAGCTTGCATGCAAAGCATTATCGGCATTCTGCCTGACCATGGCGTTTGTCTCTTCCAGGGTAGCGGAGGTCTCTTCGAGAAATGAAGCCTGCTCTGTTGCGCCTTCGGCAATATACTGGCTGGATTCCGACACCTGGGTGGACAAGGCGCCGACCTGTTCACCGTTCTCAAGCAAGCTGTCGGTAATTGCAATGATCTTGTTGATGATCGTACGTTTTAAGATCAGAAAGGTGCCGGCAAAACTTAAGATGAGGAGCGCAACGAGAATTGAGAGAGTCACTATCTGGTTTTTTCGTTCTGCAAGATACCTCTCTGTAGTGTCTCTTGTAAACCATATCCACGTGAGTTTCTTGTCCGGTGTCACGATCCGCACCAGTTCGGAGAGGAAATATGCCTTGCCGGCGCGGTTGAGGACGCTCCCGTCCTTGAGGTCGGAGGCGGAAATATCCTTGTCGATGTGTGCAAAAAGATCCGGTTCCGTTCCAAAGGCAAACGATTGTTTTTCATTATTGTAAAAGCCGATAGAACATTTTGCCAGATCTCCCAGGTTTTTTGCCCATGTATCGACCTGGTAAGAGACTTCGACGTACCCGACGATATTGTCGTCATCATCTGCAAATACGGTGATGCCGCAATACTCGACCGGAGAGATTTTTTCACTGTTGCTGTGGTCACGGAAGTAGAATTGATTGGTAAATTCCGTCGCTGATTTTTCAAAAAAAGGTCTGAATTCTTGGGGAACTTCAGGCGCCGCTGGAGTGGTCCCATCGGCACGTTCTTCAAGGACCATCTTATAGTTCTTATTGTAGAACGTCATCCGGTTCAGAGATTCAAAGGAGAGGATCAGTCCCTTGACAACCAGTTGTGCAGTGTCGTTGTTCGGGTCCATGAGGAACTGCAGGGACTCGTCGGTATTCAGGATTTCAGTCAGGACTTTGTCCAGCGCTTTCGTCTGGTTGTTCATGACCCCGTCCTTTGCGATTGAGTTTGCCAGGTGAAGGGCCTCGGCTGTAGCATGTTTGGATGCAGAGAGGATACGGAAATGCATGAAGATGCAAAGAACCAGGATTGCGGTGATACAGCAGGAGAAAATGAGTAAGATCTTCGTGCAAAGAGAAGTGTTTTTGCCCATTTGATTTTCCTGTCGGTTATGTTTGCAGAAGAAGGTGGATTCGGTATGGCTCCTGATCGAAACTTATTGTATTTGTTAAGTATATCAAGACAAAATACGAAACGTCAAGCAGTTAGGAGAAAGAAAAAAGAATAAGAAACAAGAAAAGGCTACTTTGTGGTATTTTTGTCGTCCAGGGCGCATTTATTTGAAGAGCACCCGCAGTTGTCGGCGGAATGCGAGTCGTGGCTATGGGCATGTCCTCCTTGGAATCTGTTTTGCAGGCTCTTGGCAATCGGCTTTATTGAGAGCAGCAGGAGGAAAAGCGCAGCTGCAAACTGAAGCGGATACGGAATAAGCTCAGCTGCCTGGCCGGTTACGGCCCGGGCGGTGATCCCGAGACTTCCGTAGACCAGGTCGACCAGAAGACCTGCGAGAATGCTCATGACGGAAACGATTGCGAGCAGGACTATAGTTGCCCTTCTTCCGAGAAAACCAATCAGTACGGAGAGCGAAGTGACGTTTGTGGCAGGGCCGGCGAGTAAGAAGACAAGCGCTGCTCCCGGACTGACCCCCTTCAGGATCAGGGCGGCGGCAATTGGTGTTGAGGCGGTTGCGCAGATGTAGAGGGGGATGCCGGCTGCAAGCATGATGAGCATCGATGAAAGTCCGCCGCCCAGGTAGTGTGACATGAATGTGTCCGGGACGAGGACGGTTATAATGCCGCTCAAGAGAATTCCGATATAAAACCAGCCTGCAAGGTCCTCCCACAGTTCGCCAAAGGCAAATTTGAGTCCTGCAAAGAGTTTTTCCGGCAGAGAATGGTGCTTTTTGTGTTCCTCAGGATGACACTCCGTCCCGTCACAGCAGTTATCAACAGGGCATGAAAGGTCGGGCTTCATCATCTTCATGGTCGGCGCCGGCTGCATGAGGTTCTCTGTAATCCCCGCGGCAATCGCAGTACAGAAGGCGGCGATCGGGCGGGCGACAGTCATGATCGGGTCTAAAAGAGCATAGGTGATGCTTATGGAGTCAATTCCTGATTCAGGGGTCGAGATGAGAAATGCGGTAGTGGCGCCGCTGTTTGCGCCCTGTTTCTTGAGCGAGGCGGCAGCAGGCAGCACCCCGCAGGAGCAGAGCGGAAGCGGAATGCCGAAAAGAGAGGCCTTGATAACCGAGAGAAATCTGCCGTGACCGAGATGCCTGGCAACCGTTGCCGGTGAGAGAAAGACCTTCAGAAGTCCGCCGGCCAGAATGCCGAAAATGATATAGGCTGAGGCGTTCAACAGCATGTCCCACGAGGCGGCAAAGATGTCAATGATAAATTGTAATATGTTCATGATGTTACTCCCGCACATGCTCGAGCGCGGTGAAAATCAGCTCTGAAACATGATCATCGGCAAGCCGGTAATATAATACAGGTCCCTGCCGTCTGTTGGCGACAAGACCTATTGTTCGTAAGTGTCGCAGCTGATGGCTTACAGCGGATTCGGTAATTTCAAGATTGGCTGCCAGATCACAGACACATATCTCTTCATCCGCCATTGCCCAGAGCATCTTAAGCCTGGTTGCGTCACCCATTGCCTTAAAAAGCTGTGTTGTTTTCTCGACCTCGTTTGCCGGGAGCGCTGAGGCCCCAGCTTTTTTGACCCTGTCTTCATGGATGATTCGGCATTGGCACTGGTCCTGGTTTTGAGAAGGCATAGAGTCTCCTGTATTAGTATATGAGCAGTTGTTCATATACTAATACAGGATGGTGGCAGAGGCAAGTTTTTTTTCACATTTGTCGGTTTTCGTAAACGAATAACTTCTGTAACTATTCAGATTGTTGGTGCTTCCGGGAAGATTGATATGGACTTTTTCAGCGATTTTCGGTACACCTGAATTCCACATTTAAAGTTTATGAGAGGAATTTGGTGGTATGGAAGATCAATCCGGAATTCTGGATAAATGGGAAGAGGCGTATCAGCTGCAGGCCCAGGATGCTGTTGTCGGCAGACTGTTCCGCGGTGTGGTCCATAATCTTAACGGTGTTATTCAGGCCTTTTCCATGCAGTCCGAACTCTTTGGCATGATGTTCAGTCAGGCAGACGAACAGATCAGGCAGATTCTGAATACGACCGAGGGAGAGGCAAGAGAACGGGTTGAAAAGCTGCAGACGCTCCTGCAGCAGCGTGCGGTTATAGCGGAGCATATGGTTGAGAAGGTCCATGACAGCCGTAACATCGTCGGCCGTGTCTTGGATATGGCATCGGCTTCAGAATCAGAGCAAGAAGATGAGGTTACACTGAATACGCTCATCCAGTCTGAAGTCACGTTTCTGTGTGCTGACCTTTTTTTTAAACATAAGGTGGAAAAGGAACTCAAACTGGCAGACGATATGCCCCCAATGCCTGCTGCTCGGAATGAGGTCCGACGGGTTGTTTCCGCTCTTATTCAGAATGCTATTGATGCGATGCGTGCATCCGAGAGTCCGCGGATTATGATTGAAACAGGGGTCCAGGGTGACGGATTTTCGCTGAGTATTCAGGATTCCGGTTGCGGGATAGCGGATGCAGACATGGCTTTCATCTATGATCCCTTCTTTTCAACAAAGGAGAACCATCCCGGGCTCGGGTTGTATTTTGTGAAAAAGATGGTAGACCGCTATGGAGGCGAGATAAAATGTGAGAGTGCTCCCGGTCTGACGTGTTTTACTCTTACGATTCCGTCACTGTGAGCTTTTCCCCTAAGACAAGTCACCATTCTCATTTCAAGACAGAAAAATAGCATGTCTGTTTCTGAACACTCCCCATCAAAGCCAACAGCATCAGCAGGACATATGGGCTGCTTGTATATCGTTGCCACTCCCATCGGCAATCTGGAGGACATTACTCAGAGGGCCTTACGGATTCTGAGAGAGGTTGATCTCATTGCGGCGGAAGATACCCGTCACTCCAGAAAGCTCCTGTCCTCCTTTGATATTCATACCCCTCTCTTGAGCTACTTTAAGGATAAAGAGGCCGGCCGGGCGGAGAAAATTCTCGAAAAACTGCGCCATGGGCTTGATGTTGCGCTGATATCCGATGCCGGCACTCCTTGTATCTCTGATCCGGGAAGCGTTCTTGTCCAGAGGGCAAGGCGTCTTGGTGTTGCCGTTATTCCCGTCCCCGGGGCCTCGGCCCTGACCGCCGCTGTGAGCGTGGCCGGATTCCCGCCAGGTCCGTTTGTTTTTTTGGGCTTTCTTCCTTCGACCTCTTCCAAGCGAAAGAAATTTCTCAGTTCACAGGTCAGAGAGACAAAACCATCCGTATTCTATGAGTCTCCGAAAAGGGTAGTCTCGGCATTGAAGGATTGCCTTCATGTTTTCGGAGACAGGCGTGTTTTCGTGGCCAGGGAGTTGACGAAGATTCACGAGGAACTTCTGAATGGGACATTGCAGGAAATTGTTGATGTTTTTTCAGGAAGGAAAAAGATAAAAGGAGAGTTTGTGGTGATAGTCGAGGGGGCGACGCTTCAAAATAACACCCCTGAAACCCATGATCTCCATGAACTTTTATCCTGGTACCGTGAGAATTCCTCTCTCTCAATGCGTGATGCAGTGAGAAGGATAGCGGAAGATATCGGCGCCTCCAGATCGGCAGTCTACCAGGAAGCGTTGAAGGTTTGGGGTGCGTGAGTTGTAGGGTTTATTGAGTTATTAAGCGCAACAACTCAACGAACTCAACAACTCAATAAACTCAACAACTCAATAAACACACCGCTGGATTAAGCGAGTTACGGGTTTCAAAAATTATAAGAATGCGGTAAATTGTTAATAAAGATGAAAAAAGTCCAGGATCACTATTTTAAAAAGGCGCAGCAGGAAGGGTATCCCGCCCGTTCGGTTTATAAGCTTGTCGAGGCCCAGCAGAAGTACCGGCTTTTGAAACAGGGCGATAACATTCTGGATCTGGGCTGCATGCCGGGCAGCTGGTCAATGTACGCCGCAGAAGTTGCAGGATCGAAAGGGCAGGTCGTTGGTGTTGATATCAGTAAGGAGAAAAAAACAGGGCATAGAGGCGGCGCTCCTGTTACTGTTTTATGCGCAGATATCATGACGGACGAGGCAGTCTCCGCCATGCAGGATGTCTGTTCTGTTTTCGATGTGATCTTAAGTGATATGGCGCCGCAGACAACAGGAAGTAAATGGGCGGACCAGCAAAAGTCTTTGACCCTTTCCCGACGGGTGCTGGAACTTTCCGGGCATCTGTTGCGGCCTGGAGGGAATTTTTACTGCAAGGTGTTTGAGGGAGAGGATTTTCGGGAATTCGTTTCGGATGTCCGCCGGAATTTTACCATGACCAAGGTGTTTAAACCAAAGAGTTCCCGTTCTGAGTCCCGCGAGGTATTTGTGCTTGGGATGGGGCGCCTTGAGAAGTTCAGTTATTAGTAACTGTTCAGCAGCACTCCATCCGCTTCTCCATGCGGAGTTGAGCTGCACACGATCAGGCCTTCTCGCATAGCAAACTATAGCTCGTCAGCCTGCTGGAGTTTATGCCCGGATGGGTACACATCTGGGGCACTGCTAAACAGTTACAAGATGGTGTTTAGGCTAACTATTTAGTTC
>DAOVSZ010000283.1 GCA_030627725.1 Desulfobulbaceae bacterium | reverse complement strand
CGCAATGTTCGTTGAAAGCCCCAACTCGACAAGCCATCTGTGAAATGTTTCTTTCATCGGCCTACTCGCGTAGCACCAGTACAGTTCGCAGGCCTCTTTGTCGGTCTAAACTGCGACACGACGATTGACACGCGTATCTGGGGCTCTGCTGAACAGTTACAACATGGAGTTTAGATTAACTCTGCGACCATACCTGAATAGTTACCATAGACAAAGACAATCGTCAGCTGTTCACCATCCCTGCCCCTTCCTTTCATCACGCGAACGTGTCTCTTTGACAACAAGGGAACGTCTGTTGACCACTCTGCCGTTCATTTCTTCTACGGCCCTATAACCATCTTCCTGGCTTAATTCTATGTAGCCGAAATTTTTCGACTGCCGTGTGTGGTGGTCTTTGATGATGTTGACACCGGTGACATCGCCGTACGAAGAAAAAAGTTTTACCAATTCCTTTTCGGTCATGGCGTGACTGAGGTTGCCGACATAAAGTTTCATACTGGTTCTCCATGACAAAATCAGCAAAAACTTAAATACCAACTCCTACTATAATCAAGTGGAGCCGGAAGAAATAGCGATAAAAGAAGATGCTTTTGAGTTGAGCTTCAGAATAGACTATACAATACTCATCTACACATTTTCCCGCAAGAACAAATCAACCGATCTTTCTTGTGAAATGACGTAGCCTTAGAGTGGCAGGACTCTATAGAAGGATTTTTTTTGAAGTTCCCGGCAAAGTGATTTTATAAATTATTTTCACCTTTCTTCCGCACGACATTCGCATATACTTCCGGATAATTTTCTTTCAAACACTCAGGACACACGCCGTGGCTGACATCGGTGTTGTAGTGGTCCGAAATATATCTCTCCAGCTGTTCCCAACTCCCATCATCATTGCGGATTTTCTTGCAAAAAGAACAGAGAGGGAGAATGCCCTTCAGGGTCTTTATTTCATCCAATGCGCTCTGAAGTTCAGTAGTTTTCCCCTGAATTTTTTTCTGCGCTTCCGTGCGCACATCAATTTCCTTGTTCAATTCTTCGTTAGACTGGACCAAAAGGCGTCTGTTTCTTGCCAGCAGGGTTCCTCCCACTACAATAAGAATGAGACCACTGACTGCGGCAATTCCATAACCGGTTAGCAGGCTCCTGTTTGTCTTTTTTGAAAAATACGGCATTGCGATACTGATGCCGCCGCGGACATCCCCCTCTTTATAACCGTGTTTTTCATGACACTTCAGGCAGGCAGCCTTTACAAACAGCGGCGCCATATACCGGTACATTGACTTCGAGTCATCAGAGAAGAATTCTCCATACTCTCGCACGCCCCGCTCAAAAGCCAGCAGCTGCGCTTTTTCCCATTCTGTCGGCCCATTTTCCGGTCTGATGGGTTTCAGGCTTGTGATATGGAACCGAATACCCTGTTCACGAGCTGCAATTTCAGCAATCTGCCTGGTCATATAAGCGGGGTTGATCTTGGTCAATCTGATTCCATTCGTATCAATAATGTCCCGTAACGGATCATCGAGATAGGGGTTCGGCTGCGTGTCTTTGGTGACCACGACGTACACCCCGCCATGCCGGGCGTTCCATGATCTGGCCAAAACAACCTCCAGGAAGAAAGCTCGTGCAGTTTCAAACGCCAACTCCTCTCGGTCCTTCCTGTCATCAGCTACGTTCCAGAAAAAAACCCCTCCGACCATAAAAAACCAGATTATGATGACAGCGATTATTTGTTTTTTCATACGTTCCTAAGTCGGCTTCGTAAACCTCTTATCCCTTGCGAATAGAGTTTTCCTGCCAGCGGATCGGAAAGGACAAAAGGCGCCCGGGTCCGTTCAATAGTCTCAAGCAGACGCTCCATGGCAATTTTCGCCCGGTGACTGTCCAGGGTGCCGATGATAGGCCCTCTCTATTTTCTATCATCACAGAACCACTCTTGTCAAATACGCATGAGATTACAGGAAATGAAAGAAAAGAAGGGGGGGGAGGAGGAAAGGTCACTTCCTTAAGACCAAGGACAGGGCATCTCCAAGCGTCTTGATCTCATATGGTTTTCCGATGACGCCGGAAAAACCGAATTTTCTATATTCCGCCATGACAGGATCAGTTGAATACCCGCTGCTGACCAGGACCTTGACCTCGGGATCAATTTTGAGCAGATGCTCCATGGTCTCTTTGCCGCCCATGCCGCCGGGCACGGTCAGGTCGAGTATGACCAGATCAAAAGAGGCGCCTGACTCCCTGCTCTCTCTGTATCTCTCTATCGCCTGACTCCCGTCAGCGACAAAAACAACTTCATAGCCAAGGTACACGAGCATCTGCTCGACAACCTCCCTGACAATCTCCTCGTCGTCCATGACCAGTATCCGGCCCTTCCCTTTTGTCAGGCCCGTGACTTCTGAACCCTGGGCAACAGACTTTGCATCCGAGGCCGGCAGGTAGATGTAAAATGTCGTTCCATCTCCCAGGACCGATTCCACCGTCACAAGCCCCCGATGCCTTCTGATAATCGAATAGGAGGTGGCGAGTCCGATGCCGCTGCCGGCCTGCTTCGTAGAAAAATACGGATCAAATATCTTTGGCAGGTTCTCGGGCGAAATGCCTTCACCATGATCGGCGACCGTGATTTTCACATACTTCCCCTGTTTCAGGGGCAGATTGGCGCCTTTTCCAACAGTCATATTTTCAGCCGCGATCGAGATAACACCTCCTTCGGACATTGCCTGGTTGGCGTTAATCACAAGGTTGCTTATCACCTGGCTTACCTGGCCCTCGTCAATCTCACAGAGCCACAAGTCATCCGCAAAAGAGAATGAACTGCTGACATTGGCCCCCTGCAGTACAAACTGTGCCGTGTCCCGGATGATTTCCTCAATCGAGGCCGAGCGCATGAGAGGAGCGCCACCCTTAGAAAAGGTGATCAGCTGCTGGGTAAGGTCTCTGGCCCTCAGGCCGGCCTTTTCAGCGTTGCCCAGACACTCGTAATATTTTGTCTCAGGGGAGGCATTTGCCTTGGCAAGTGAGATATTGCCGACTACCGCAGTCAGTATGTTGTTGAAATCATGGGCAATACCGCCGGCAAGAATCCCCAGGGACTTTATCTTTCTGGCCTTTTCAAGCTCCTCTTCCATGCGGCGTTCCGGTGTAATGTCACGGAAGATAAGGACCACACCGACAACCGTATCATCCAAGTCCCTGATCGGGGCGCCTTTCTCCGCTATTATCCGCTCCGTGCCGTCCCGGGAAATGAGCAGGGTATTGTTGATAAGGGGTGTCGTGCTGCCGGTCCGCAGCACAATTTCAACCGGGTTCTCGAGTTCCCGGCGGTTTTTTTCGTTCACGATCTTAAAAATCTCGTTAACGGGTTTGTCCAAGGCCTCGTCCTGACGCCAGCCGCAAAGCTGCTCAGCCTTTTCGTTCACCAGCATCACCCTGCCTCTGGTATCGGTGGTAATCAATCCATCACCGATGGAGCGCAAAGTAACGGAGAGAAGTTCTTTTTCCGCGGCAAGGGCCTTTTCCGCCTTTTTCCGTTTTATGATTTCCCGGAAAACCATGACAATACCCAGAAGATTGCCTTTGTCATCTCTGATCGGCGCGGCAGAGTCATCAATCGGAACCTCCGTCCCCTGTCTGGTAATCAGGATAGTATGGTTTGCAAGGCCGACGACACGTCCCTCGTGCAGGACCTTGGCCACGGGATTTTCCACTCGCTGCCGCGTGTGCTCGTTGATTATATGAAAGATCTCATGCATGGACCGACCCACGGCATCCTGCTGGCGCCAGCCGGTGATCCCCTCGGCCGCATGATTCAAAAACACAACCTCCCCTTCAGGGTCCGTTGCAATGACCCCATCTCCAAGGCTTTTAAGGGTTGT
>DAOVSZ010000127.1 GCA_030627725.1 Desulfobulbaceae bacterium | reverse complement strand
TGTCGGCAATGAAACCGTTCATGGTTTAAAGAGCGTTAGCTTACGCTTCGACAGGGGCGAATATGTCGCCATCATGGGGCCATCCGGCTCAGGAAAATCAACTCTGCTCAATACGATCGGACTTCTTGATCAGCCGGATGAAGGCGAGTATGCCCTTGAGGGAAAAAACGTCATACTGCTTTCAGATGACGATCGCGCCTGTATACGTCGTGAACGCATCGGTTTCATATTCCAGTTTTTTCATCTTGTCCCTCGCCTTACTGCCTTTGAAAATATTGAACTGCCAATGGTCCTTGCCGGTTTTTCCGTACATGAACGGCGCAAAAGGGTCCATGCCATTCTCGACCAGGTCGGTCTTGTAAAGCGCGACGACCACCGGCCGGACCAGCTTTCCGGCGGTCAGAGGCAGCGGGTTGCGATTGCCAGGGCAACGGTCATGCAGCCAGCTGTGCTTCTTGCAGATGAACCGACCGGCAATCTTGACCGGGCTGCCGGTCGGGAAATCGTGAAACTTCTTGAAAATTTAAACGAAAACGGACTCACGCTGATCATGGTCACCCATGATCCGGAACTCGGGAAAAGGGCCCGGCGGCAGATCCACATGGATGACGGCGCCATTACAGAGGATAGTGGCTGATGCGTCTTTTCGATACCATGGCATATTCCTTTCACGCCTTGTTTTACGTGCGGCTGCGGGCGTTTCTCATGCTGCTTGCCATGGCCATCGGCGTGGCGTCGGTGGTTGTCCTTGTTTCACTCGGGGAAGCTGCAAGAAACTATGTGGTCAGCCGGTTTGCAAGTCTCGGCACTAATCTTCTCATCGTCATTCCCGGCCGGATGGAGACAACCGGCGGCATCCCACCCCTGTTGGGGGCGGTCCCACGCGACCTTACCATTGGTGATGCCCGGGCCCTGCTCCGGGCCCAGATTTTTACCGATATGGCGCCGATTGTGGTGGGCAACGCCCCGGTCTCCCATGAAGAGAGAGAAAGAGAGGTGGCTGTGCTCGGCACCACACCTTCGTTTTTAAAGATCCGCCACCTTGCCATGAACCAGGGCAGGTTTCTGCCTGATATCGATCCCTATAAGGCCCAACAGGTCTGCATCCTCGGCGCCACGATTGTTGAAGAACTTTTTGGGAAGAAATCCCCACTCGGCAGAATTGTCCGGATCGGTGACAGCCGTTTCCGGGTGATCGGCATTCTCGGTCAGGCTGGTATCTCCATCGGTGTTGACCTCGATGACCTTGCCGTTATTCCGGTGGCCAGCGCCCAGGCCCTGTTCAACACGGAATCGCTTTTCCGTATTATTATGGAGGCAAAGGACCGTGATTCCATTCCACGGGCCAAACAGGAGATCTCCAGGATCATCCGTGAACGGCACGAGGGGGAAGAGGATGTGACAGTCATTACCCAGGATGCGGTCCTCTCCACCTTTGACCGTATCTTTGACGCCCTGACCCTGACGGTGAGTGCGATTGCCGCGATAAGCCTGCTGGTTGCCGGTATCCTTATCATGAATGTCATGCTTATTTCCGTTTCCCAGCGGACCAGTGAAATCGGACTTTTAAAGGCCCTTGGCGCTCCCTCGCGCCAGATTCTGCAACTCTTCATGGCCGAGGCGATGCTGCTGTCGATTCTCGGCGGCCTGATCGGCATAATTGTGGGGGGCCTGGCGAATGAGTCCCTGCAACGGGCATTTCCGGATTTTACGCTGATTCCGCCTCTCTGGGCAATAGGGGCGGCGTTTTTTGTCGCGATTGCCACCGGGCTTTTCTTTTCCTTCCTGCCGGCACGTCGCGCCGCCCGGATGGAGGCGGTGGAAGCATTGTCACGACATTGAGGAACAGAATTCAACCCAACCTACGGTACTGAAGTTTTTCTGTAAACCGTACACCGCTTTTCTCTTATGAAAACATTCGATTCCCTGAAATTTTCATACACCGCAATTGCCGCTCATCGGCTGCGCAGTTTTCTGACCACGCTCGGCATTGCGATCGGGGTTGCTTCCGTTATCCTTTTGACCTCTATCGGAGAAGGCGTGCAACACTTTATCGTTGCCGAGTTTACGCAGTTCGGCACCAATCTTCTTGCTATTGTCCCTGGCAAGACCTCGACCATGGGGATGTCCGGCGCCGTGATCAGCAATGTACGACCACTGACCATTGAGGACGAACTGGCCTTGAACAAGTTGCCGCAGGTGGAGGCCACCGTGTCGGTGGTCCAGGGAAACGGCGAGGTTGAGGCCGGTCGGCTGCAAAGACGGACAACCATCCTCGGGGTCGGACCGCATGCGCCTCTGGTCTGGCAATTCAAGGTGTCGATCGGTAATTTTCTTCCTCCTGATGATCCCAGAGCAGCGAGGTCCTATGTGGTCCTTGGCAGCAAGGTGCGGAGCGAGTTGTTCGGCATCACGAACCCGCTTGGCGAGGTGGTCAGGATCGGCAGCTTCAGGTTCCGTGTCATCGGGGTCATGGAATCAAAGGGCCAGATACTCGGCTTTGATCTTGACGATGCGGTCTATATCCCGGCGGCCAAGGCCCTGGAGATGTTTAACCGGGAGAGTCTGATGGAGATTGATGTGCTCTACTCCGCCACTGCTTCGGCGGAAGCAATGAGCGAACGGGTCAGACAACTTCTTATCGACCGTCACGGACATGAAGATTTTACGATCACAACCCAGGAAAAGATGCTTGGTGTCCTGGGTGATGTTCTTGATAAACTGACCCTTGCGGTCGGCGCTCTGGGCGGTATTTCGCTTCTGGTCGGGGGGGTTGGGGTTTTAACGATCATGACCATCTCGGTCCGCGACAGGACTTCGGAAATAGGTCTCTTACGCGCGCTTGGCGCCACCCGCAGCCAGATCCTGCACCTGTTTTTGAAAGAAGCGGTTTTTCTTTCAGTTGCCGGCGGCGCTGCCGGACTGATCATCGGCTGGACCGTCTCAAGACTTATCCATCTGTTCGTGCCCGCGCTTCCGACAAGGACCAGCATGCTCTATGTCGTTCTTTCTCTGGTCGTCTCCGGTGTCATCGGATTGGCTGCCGGGGTCATTCCTGCGCGGCAGGCAGCTGATATGGATCCGCAGGAGGCGTTGCGGGCTGAGTAACATCAGATATTCATTAGCTTTTCGGGCTTGTTTCTCATTTCGGCCATTGTCAGAAAAAAGAACCGCAGAATATCGAACCATCGAACATTCGAATTACGAAGTGAAGGAAGATGTCGTTATTCGATTGCTCGTCATTCGCCTGTTCGATTGTTCAATTCGCTTGGCCGAAGTTAAAATCAACCCCAGCTTTTCTTTGACTATCAATTTAAAGCACATGAAAAAAAACAAGTCAACCCCTCTTGATTCCGCATTTTTGCAGACTGTCTCTCATCGGCCCGGTGTCTATTTGATGAAGGGCAAGGCCGGACAGGTACTCTATGTTGGCAAGGCCAAGGACATCAGAAAGCGTCTTTCCTCCTACAGGCGTTCTGCCGGCGCTGATATCAAGACCGCAGCGCTTCTTTCCAGAGTGTATGAAATAGAAACGATCGTAACAACCACCGAAAAGGAGGCCCTGATTCTTGAGGCCTCGCTGATCAAGAAGCACAGGCCCAAATATAATGTCATCCTGCGTGACGATAAGAACTACCCGCTTATCAAGGTCACGATTGCCGAAGAGTGGCCACGGGTAATGATGACACGCAGGCGTATGCGTGACGATTCACGCTATTTCGGGCCCTTTTCCTCAGCCTCTGCCATGTGGGAGACCCTGAAGTATATAGGCACGTTGTTTCCGCTTCGGAAATGCAAGGGGAAGAAGGTGAAAAGCAGAGGGCGTCCCTGTCTGAATTTCCAGATGCAGAGGTGTCTGGGACCGTGTGTCGGAAAGGCCGGGAGAGAGGAGTATCTGGAATCTGTTCGAAATGTTCTTCTGGTTCTTGAAGGGAAAAACAGGCAGGTCATGGATGACCTTGCGTCTTCAATGCAAAGGGCATCTGGTGCGCTTGACTTTGAAAAGGCCGGCGCTATCCGGGACAGGATACAGGCAATCGAAAAAACTCTTGAAAAACAGTCCATGGTGGCGTCTCACTTCAGGGACCAGGATATCTTTGGATATAAACGAAAAAATTTCTCAGTCGCAGTCTCGGTTGTCCATGTCCAAAACGGTGTTGTGACCGGACAGCGCCCCTATTTTCTGGCGGAACCGGTCGGTACGGATACCGAAATTCTTTCCGAGGTGATACGCAGATATTACGCGGATGAAAGACCGATTCCGGCTGAACTGGTTGTGCCTTTTGCGCCGGAAGATAAAGAAGCCCTCTCCGAATGGCTTACTGAGAAAAGATCTGCAAAGATAACCATTTCCGTCCCACAACGTGGGGAACGAAGGAAGATCCTGGAGATCGCCTCGACGAATGCAGAGCAAATCTTTTCCGAACGTGAAAAAAAAGAGATCTCATCAGAGGCCCTGATGAGAAATATCTCCACGACGCTGGCCCTCTCCCGTCTCCCGAAACGGATTGAATGCCTTGATATTTCAAATATCGGGGGCGAACAGGCTGTCGGCTCCCTCGTCTGTTTTGTTAACGGCGACAAGGAAGGCGCCGGATATCGGCATTATCGGATCAGAACAGTACACGGCGCTGACGATTATGCTATGATGGAGGAGGTCCTGAACCGTCGTTTTAAAAAGGAGAAAACTGATGATGAACTTCCTGATCTCCTGCTGGTGGATGGCGGCAAGGGGCAGATGAATAGAGCGCTCTCCGTTTTACAAAAGCATAACCTTGGTGAGAGAATAGAGGTTGCAGGTATTGCGAAAGAACGGGAAGGGGAGGGGGAGAGGCTTTACAGGCCGGGCAGGAAAAATCCGATCCGATTGAAACCGCATTCACCGGTGCTTCTGTTTCTCATGAAGGTCCGGGACGAGGCCCATCGCTTTGGTATCACGTTTCACAGAAAACTCAGAAAGAAAGAAGCCTTTTACTCACTTCTTGACCAGATTCCCGGGGTAGGGCCGAAACGGAAAAGGCTGCTGCTCAAAGAACTTGCCAGCCTCAAGCGGATAAAGAATGCCACTGTTGAAGAACTTTCTGCGATCAATGGCATAGGTCCGGAACTGGGAGGAACGATTCACGATTTCTTTAACAGACCGCCAGACAAGAGTACAAAGTGAGTACCTATTCAGCCGCAAACTGGCCGATCTTTTTGTCTTCCTTTAAGATATGGTTTATGAGCCAGTTCTTGATAGCTTTGAGAATCTCTGTGTTTAAGACCATTTTTCCGTCCCGTATGTCCCTGTTATATTCGTATATCTTCGTGTCAAAGTCCTTGTGCAGCCTCCTGTGCTTTATGAAGTCGGGGTAGTTTATCCGATACATATACTCTTCTTCAAATTTGAAATGAGTGTTGGCGTATTCCTGCATTGACACAAGGGTGTCACAGGCGATTGATTTATACTCGCCGGAATCATTATTCAGCATGCATTCATGCATTTTATTAAAGATCTCTATCCACTTCCGGTGCTGTTTGTCGATTGTCGGATGATCTATGCTGAATGATTCGTCCCATTCTATACGTGGCATTGATTCCCCTCCTTGTTCTGTTATTCCGTTCTATTATGATATATCTTACACCACAAGGTTATGAAAATTCTATCAGAAAAATTAGTAACTATTCAGCAGCACTCCACCCGCTCATTCGCTGCGCTCACCAGCTGCACACGATCAGGCCTTCTCGCATAGCAAACTATAGCTCGTCAGCCTGCTTGTGCACATCTGAAGCACTGCTGAACAGTTACGGGATGGAGTTTAGGCCAAGTTTGCAGCTCCAACTGAATAGTTACAAAATTATTATATTATAGCGCGGTTTTTTTCTGTAACACATTCAAAATGTAAAAAAATAAAGAAATTCAGAACTTGCTTAAATTCCGTTCTTTCTTGTAAATTCATATCGAATCTGATAGAAATTAACATGTTCCACAAAGTAGTAGTTTGTAAGGTGTTGATGCGATTTTGTGTCTCATCTGTACAAATTAAAAAAAATAAGGAAACCGTACGAGCATAGCGATATGCTGGATCGGCAAGCTTATCAGGAGGAAGATATGGCGTTGCCTGGATTGAAGAAAATTGAGAAAACAGAAAATAAGGCTGCTTACAGAAATCATTGTGATTTCTCCTGCAGTGAAAGGTTATGCGACACCATGGATAAAATCGGAGTTCCTCGTGAAGACAAGTGGCGGACACTTATTCTGTATATGAGGGGACTCAAGGATTATAACAATAATCTGACTATGAAACAGAGAGGCCAGCTCCAGAAGCTGCTTTTGGATCTTATAAGGAACAAGGAGTTTTCCAACAGCAGATATGACGAAGTGCTGCAGCAGAACGACTCAATACTCTATGCTCCCTATATTGAGAAACTTGAAGATGCGGTTGATGAATCCGAAAAATTGCTTATGGATTTTCAGCAGTTGATGCAGAAGAGAAGAGGGGATGTCAACAAGGTGGGGAGGGCGGCCCAGATTGGCATCGATCAGGGAAGAGATCCTCGGAAACTCATCTCCAATCTCCGTGTTGCCCTGCATGACCTGGTCTCCGTTATGGACAGTGATGTCGCAACCCTGCATCATCTGGCCAAGACCGACGGTCTGACCGGTCTCTATAACCGTCGCGCCTTTGATGAGTATCTGCTGAAGTCGGTTGTCATGGCACAGAGTAACAGTCGTCCTCTTTCACTGGTGCTGCTCGACATTGATCACTTTAAAAAGTTTAACGACACCTATGGTCATAGAATCGGTGATCAGGCCCTGACTACCGTAGCAACGATCATGAAACATTTTGTGAAAAGTTTTCAATTGGAAGATAACACCTCGTTTTTTCCGGCACGTTACGGAGGTGAAGAATTCGTACTCGTTATTCCAGGATCCGGACCGGAAGAGGCAGGCGACTATGCTGAAAAACTTAGAAAGAGAATTGAAAGCTACAATTTTCTGATCAGAAACAGCAATGGCAAGATCGTCAAAGAGAGCATCAGGATAACTGCAAGTATGGGTGTTGCCGGGATAAGTCCGACAGAGACTGCCTCTTCGGTGGAAGAACTTATCGATGCGGCGGACAGAGCCCTCTACGAAGCGAAGACAAACGGCAGGAATCGGGTCAATATATGGCGGGATGTTTCCGGATGAAAACTAACTGAAGCCACCAAACTTCTCAGGAAACTTTTTGAAGTAGGTGTAGACGGATTCGGTTTTGACCTGACAGTGGGGGCAGAGCTTGTCTGTTAACTTGCCGAGAAGGTAGGTCTTATAACATTCCGGGCAGACTCTGTTCTCATCTTCGAAGTAGCCTTCGCCGCCAAAAAGCGCTATGCAGATAATGAGCAATCCGAAAAGAATAAAATAACTGCTAAAGGGTATTCTGGAAGGAGTGAAGTCAACAAAGAGATCAGTAAAATAATAACCCCCGTCAAGATAG
Source organism: Desulfobulbaceae bacterium (assembly GCA_030627725.1). GTDB lineage: Bacteria > Desulfobacterota > Desulfobulbia > Desulfobulbales > DAOVSZ01 > DAOVSZ01. Next base: position 120 of record DAOVSZ010000127.1, on the reverse strand, counting down.
GACATTATTCCCACGCAGAGGATTCCCAGGCCTATGAGAGAACAGATAAATCTTTTGAGTGTACTGGTAATCATCATCCCTCTCTTCTCTACGATTCCGACAATCAGAACCCATTTTTCA
>DAOVSZ010000151.1 GCA_030627725.1 Desulfobulbaceae bacterium | reverse complement strand
CCATGATATTTTTCAGCAATCACCCCTTCAGCCCGGACAACGCAGTGGCTTTTCTCCTGAAGCTGACTTACAGCGATAAAATCGACCGGCAGCACGGACTTAATCGCATTGATGGTGGAGTCAAAGACCGAATCAAGCCCCAGGGCGCTGTTTAACTCACGAAGTCCCACGCAGACCTTGAGCATGGCGTTTTTTTCCTTGTCAATCGCCTGCAGCTGCCTGGCCATTGCAACATCCAGGGCAAGTTTTCTGGCAGTCAACCTGAAGACGTTCCGTTCCTCATCGGTCCAGGGGGTGGTATCACGTCTGTCCAGACACAGGATGCCGGATATCTTTGTCTGTTGCGAATGAGCCTCATCTTTTTTTTCGGTCTCGACCCGGATCGCAAAGATACTGCCGACATCCTTCTGGTCCGGGTAATAGGGGAGGGAGTTATGGCTTGAGGTAACCGGCGCCACGGCAACTTCCCGGCAGTCCTTGAGCAGGGCGCCGGTGATGCCCGATCCAATAGGAAACGGGCCCGGCTGAATATCCTTTCGCACGGTCGCAAGACTTCTGATTCTGAGCTCGTCTTTTGAGGCATCAAGCCAGAACAGAGCAACGGTTGAAAGGTCGTATGCCTGCCTGATCATCTCAAGCTGGAGGTTAAAAGAGAGACTGATCGACTCAACAGTTGAATGGGTGACATCTCCTTCTGCAAGGGTGTCGGTCACGGAAGGTGTTTTGAGGATCGACGCAGGCTCTGAAAAAAGGCCGAGGTCTCTTGCGTATTCTCTTGAGTTTTCGTCTTTTTTTGACTTCTTGATGGCTTTTTTTATACTCTTCCTATATGTCCTGCTTCTGATAAAAAAGGATAAAAAGAGAGCTGAGATGCCATAAAGGAAGAGGTTCAGACTGAATGCGGTCATGGTCTGAATGCCGATCAGCAGAAGACCTGACTCCATGGTAATGACAAAGAGGGAGAAGAAGAGAAAGATTCGGATTGGATACGAGACCAGAGACCAGGCGGTGAGCGCGGCTGGAATAAAAATCGCCTGCGGGGCATAAAAAAGGCACATTCTGTATACCGCCCATACGGTGACGGTCCAGAGGGCAACCGCAGCAGCCGTGTGAGGAAAGCTCTTGGTCTCAAATCCGAGAGGGCGGCGGACAAATTCGAAAATACCAAGGGCCGCGACAACGGAAGCAAGGGTGACAAGATACCAGGGAAGGGCGACAGCATCCTCAAAAGAGCCTGCGCACACAAGAAGGGCCTGGGCGAGCGCAAGTATCAGGAGGGCATAAGGTTTAATCGTGCCGTCAATGCGTGAGAATCGTATATGTGTCATTATCTGCGTGGTTTGTAGCGTTTGCGTTTGGGGCGCACTCCCATCACTTTGTTTATAAACTGCTGAATAAGTTCAAAATAGGCCATGCCCGCCACCTCGAAGAGAGTGTTGTGGTCTGCGCCGGGAACGACCTGGAACACCTTGTGTTTGGCAGCGGAATTTGCCTGCAGAATCTCAGCGCTGGTGACGGGAATGATCTGGTCCCTTGAGGCATGTATGATAAGGGTCGGTTTGGAGCAGTTGGTGATCTTCTGCACATTGCAGAAACAGTCTGTTTCGGCAATGTCGTGTTTCCGGATATCAACACCCATGGTGAGCAGGAGAGGAATGCTATGGGAAAATCCGCTCTCAATTATGATTCCTGTAACATCATCCGGCAGAGAGCTGCCCAGCTCGATGGCGCAGGCGCTGCCTAAAGAGCGGCCCATGACAAAAAGAGGGCCGGTCCGGCCTTCTGTTGCGAGCCATTCTTTGACTGCATTGAATATTGTATGGCTGTCATTAAGCAAATCGCCGGCAGTTGGTGTGCCGCTGCTTGTGCCATATCCTCTGTAGTCGGCCACCAGAAATGAATACCCGAATGTGTTATAAAGCGGCCCGATCTCGTCATAGTCGCTTGCTATTTCACCGTTGCCGTGGAAAAAGAGGATGTTCGGAGCGTCTGAGGCGGCAAGGTGAAAACGGCATCCGATAGTGACGCCGTCATCAACTGGAATGTCTTGTTCGATGATAGTATCGGATTGAGTGGGCGGCTTTTCCCGTCTGGGGTGAAAAAGCACGTTTAAAATTTCCGGAGTGTCAAGTTTTGCAAGAGAAAATTGGTTCATAAAGATGTCCTTATGGGAAAAAGTTAGTTGTTGAGTGTTTACATTTAAATCAGATTTCATTTTTTTGTCAAAAGAGATTCACATGCACTCCTTGATAAATAGTTGCATTTTGAACTCCAAAAAATTATGATCTGTAATTTTTAGAAACTAAAACTCAAAGCATTTCTCAAGCATCAGGAGTGAGATATACTATGTGGGACTATACGGAAAAGGTTAAGGAACATTTTATTCATCCACGCAACGTTGGTGAAATTGACAATGCCAACGGGGTGGGGGAGGTTGGCTCTCTGGCATGCGGTGACGCCTTGAAGCTTTATTTGAAGGTGGACGAAAACAAGAGGATCGTTGATGCAAGTTTCAAGACCTTCGGCTGTGCGAGCGCTATTGCATCATCTTCCGCGCTTACCGAGATGGTAAAGGGATTGACCCTGGCTGAAGCGGAAAAGATCAGCAACGAAGACATTGCAGATTTTCTTGGCGGACTGCCCAAAGAAAAGATGCACTGCTCCGTTCTCGGTCGCGAGGCCCTGGAAGCGGCCATTGCAAATTATCGCGGCATCCCTCTTCCCATGGCACTGGGCAATATCGTCTGTGAATGCTTTGGCGTCACTGACCTTGAGATCAAGAGGGCGGTCCAGGAAAGCAACCTGCGACTCGTCGAAGAGGTCACCAATTTTACCAAGGCCGGCGGTGGTTGCGGCAAGTGTCACGAAAGGATACTCGAGCTTATCCTGGAGGTCAGAAAGGACATCCGCGTTGAAGAAAAGAAAGAAGTCGGCCCAAAGAGACTGACCAATATCCAGAAGATCAAGATGATCGAAGATGTGCTCGAAAGAGAAATCAGGCCTGCCTTGCGTAAAGACGGTGGTGATATCGAGCTTGTTGATGTCGATGGTGATTTTGTCATGGTCTCCCTTCGCGGCGCCTGTGTCAGCTGTGCCGCCTCTCAGACCACCCTGAAGGAATATGTTGAAAAGAAGTTGAGGGAACTGGTCCTTGAATCCCTGGTTGTTGAGGAGGTGAAGGGATGAACAAGGTCATTTATATGGACAACAATGCCACCACCAGGGTTGATCCCGAGGTGCTTGAAGCCATGCTGCCCTATTTTTCCGACAACTATGGAAATCCTTCGAGCATGCATACATTCGGCGGCATGATCGGCAGGTCCATTAACGAAGCGCGTGCAAAGATAGCCGGTCTTATCGGCGCCCAACCCGATGAACTTGTCTTTACCAGCTGCGGCACGGAAAGTGACTCTACCGCAATTCTGTCTGCGCTTCAGGCCTTTCCGGAGAAACGGCATGTCGTCACCACAAGGGTGGAGCACCCGGCAGTAAAAAACCTCTGTGAAAATATCGATACCCTGACAGGCCACAAGCACAAGGCGACTCTGCTGCCGGTCGGAAACGACGGCGCCATTGATCTTGCGCTCTACGAAGAAAGCCTGACCGACGAAACCGCCATTGTCAGCGTCATGTGGGCCAATAACGAGACCGGCGTGATTTTCCCGATTGCGGAAATGGCCGCGATCGCGAAAGAACGCGGGATTCTTTTTCATACGGATGCCGTGCAGGCGGTTGGAAAGATGCCGATCAACCTTGCCGAACTGCCGATTGATTTTCTCTCCATTTCAGGCCATAAACTGCACGCGCCAAAAGGTGTCGGCGTGCTCTATGTCCGCAAAGGAACGCCATTTGTTCCCTTTATGATAGGAGGGCATCAGGAGAAGGGGCGACGCGGCGGAACTGAGAACACGGCCTCCATTGTCGGGCTGGGGAAAGCATGTGAGCTTGCGGCGGAACGCATGGACGATGAAAACTCACGCGTCAAAGAGCTCCGGGACAGGCTTGAAAACAGGCTTCTTGAAGCAATCCCCAATTCCTTGTTAAACGGCCACAAGACCCAGCGGCTGCCGAATACGACCAATATCAGTTTTGAATACGTCGAGGGTGAAGCGATCCTCCTGCACCTTGACAGATACAATATTTGCGCCTCATCCGGCTCAGCCTGCACTTCAGGGTCGCTTGAGCCCTCACATGTCTTGCGGGCAATGGGCGTGCCTTTTACCGCGGCGCACGGTTCCATCCGGTTCAGTCTGAGCGTGTTCAACACGGAAAAAGAGGTGGACTTCGTGCTTGAGAAGATGCCTCCTCTTATCGCGAGTCTCCGTGCCATGTCCCCATTCTGGGACGAAAAAAAGTAAAAGCTTTGAAAGGAAAACCGTATGAAAATTATCCCTCCTTCCTTTGAAATCCTCGATGACCTTGATCAACAGAGTCTTGCCATACGCATAGAGGTCTGCGGCAGGGTCTGTTACAAGAGTGAAGACAAGATCTCCGAAAGCTCCTGCGAGCCGTTTATAAAAAATATAGTTAAACGCGGGCATAATTCCGTTATGGAAATGGGTGTGTTGACTCTGAAGGTCATATATGACAAAGAGTCTGATGCAACCCGATTTTTTGCGACCCTGCCGAAGTACCTCGTCATAGACCGTCCGGACAAAAAAGAGCTGCTCATCTCAGGAAGTGTGCGGGCCTTCAGGGAGATGTATCAGTCGTATTCTTCCGTCAAGATAGTAAAGGCAATGGCAGGCTTTCTTGCCAAGAAGCATCCCATGTTCTTTTTTGATTGTGAATCAAAGAGAGGATGGATCCCCCAGGAGGGTGTGCTGGTTGAAAAGTTTGATCTTGAAAAAGTGGATGCCTTGCCCGCCGATCTTCTTGCCCGGCATCGTCATATTGCGGTCAAATTTTACATAAACCGCGCCATTACGCATGAAATTGTCAGGCATCGCCCCTGCTCGTATCTTCAGGAAAGTCAGAGATACTGCCGGTACAGTCAAAGCAAATTCGACAATCAGGTGACCTTTATAAAGCCGATGTTCTTCAAAGAGGGGACGGAAGAATATGCAGAGTGGGAAAAGGCCATGCTGGAGACGGAAAAGATTTATTTAAAACTCCTTGAGACCTCATCTCCACAGGCGGCCCGCACCGTGCTTCCCAATTCCTGCAAAACCGAACTCATCACGTATGCCAACCTGATTGAATGGCTCCATATCTTCAAGCTCAGGACTTCACCAGGCGCTGAACCGTCAATGCGGGAGATAATGAATCCTCTGCTTGAGCGTTTCAAGGAGATCTTCCCGAACGTTTTTGGTGATCTTCAGGCTAAAGGCTGAGTAACTATTCAGCAGTTTCTTGACAGCGCTTAACGAAACTGCTAATTTCATAAGACTTGTCGTTAATTCGGGCAGTTGTATTCATTTGCTTCTGCCTGTAACACATACACATCAACTAAGAAGATAACATTGGAGGGATTGATATGGCTTATAACGCTGTGGAGATGGCAGACTGGCAGATATCTGAAGCTGCTGAAAAGAACATGCCCACCCCAGAGGAATGGCGGGACAAACTTGGGCTTGAGAAAGATGAAATGCTGCCCATGGGCAGGTTGGCTAAGCTTGATTTTCTCAAGATTATAAACCGGCTTAAGGACAAGCCGGATGGCAAATACATTGAGGTTACCGCTATTACTCCAACGCCGCTGGGAGAAGGCAAGAGCACTACCTCCTGCGGTTTGATGGAGGGTATGGGTAAGCGTGGCGTTAATGTGGGTGGCGCCCTGCGTCAGCCAAGCGGTGGCCCGACCATGAACGTCAAGGGTACGGCTGCCGGCGGTGGTAATTCACTCCTGATTCCGATGACCGAGTTCTCCCTTGGCCTCACCGGTGATATCAATGATATCATGAATGCTCATAACCTGGGCATGGTGGCCATGACTTCCCGTATGCAGCATGAGCGGAACTACAACGATGAGCAGTTGGCCAGACTGACCGGCATGCGTCGTCTCGATATTGATCCCACCCGAGTTGAATTTGGCTGGATCATCGACTTCTGTGCCCAGGCTCTCAGAAATATCACAATTGGTCTTGGCGGCCGTTACGACGGTTTTACCATGCAGTCCAAGTTCGGTATTGCTGTGGGATCCGAGTTGATGGCTATTCTGTCCATTGCTACCGACCTGGCCGATCTGAAGGAACGGATCAACAATATCACTGTAGCATTTGATAAGAGCGGCAAACCGGTAACCTGCCGTGATCTGGAAGTTGGCAATGCTATGGCCGCTTTCATGCGTAACACAATTAATCCTACCCTGATGTGTACCGCAGAGTACAACCCATGTCTGGTTCACGCCGGACCTTTTGCCAATATCGCTGTTGGCCAGTCTTCGATCATTGCTGATCGTGTCGCCTTGAAACTCTTTGACTACAACATTACCGAATCCGGCTTTGCCGCTGATATTGGTTTTGAGAAGTTCTGGAACGTCAAGTGCCGCTATTCCGGACTGAAACCACACGTCTCTGTTCTCACCACTACCATCCGTGCCCTGAAGATGCATGGCGGCGGCCCTGCAGTAGTTGCCGGTAAACCACTTGACGGTGCGTATACCAAAGAAAATGTCGGATTGGTTGAGAAGGGTTGTGAGAATATGGTCCACCTGATCGGTGTAATCCGCAAGGCAGGGATCAACCCGGTTGTCTGCATCAACCGCTTCTATACTGATACCGATGAAGAGTGCAAGGTTGTTCGCAGGATCGCCGAAGCTGCCGGTGCCCGCTGTGCCGAGTCCAAACATTGGGAACTTGG
>DAOVSZ010000251.1 GCA_030627725.1 Desulfobulbaceae bacterium | reverse complement strand
TGCGGTTTAACAAGAATAAGGCGGACATCTATTTCAAGGTACTCCCCTTTCTTCTGCATTCCAACTACCCTGACCTGCCGGGTTATATCGAAGATGAGAAATGCCTGTTCGGCATCCACCGTTTTCAGCCCGAGAAGGTCTTGGATTTTGAGCTTTTCAGGAAATTTTTTCCAAAGTCAACTGCCTTGAGCGAGAGAACCCCATCTCCTTTTACCGAGAACCCCTGCATCCATTCCCTCAAAACCATCGGCAGCATCGGAACCGTTGCCCAGACGACAAAATCCGACTGCGACTACTGGGTCAGCGTCAAAAATGACGAGCTCGGCCCCGAAGGACTCGAACTCCTTTCCCAGAAATGCAAGGCGATCGAGGAATGGGCACTGGAAAGGGATACGGAGGTCTATTTTTTTCTGATGGATATAGACCAGACCAGGGAAAATAGTTTCGACTCTGCAGCCGAAGAGGAGTCCGCAGGCTCTGCGCTCAAACTGCTGCTTAAGGATGAGTTGTTCCGCACCCATATCATGGTGGCAGGGAAAATGCCGCTCTGGTGGTTGATACCACCTGGTCTTACGGAAGAAGGATATCGGGAATACGTTGATGCAATCTATAAAAGCAGAAAGATCAATCCCAATCTCTTTATCGATCTCGGCTATATTTCGGTTATTCCCAAATCCGAGATATTCGGCGCCTGTCTGTGGCAGATGAACAAGGCCCTGGACAGCCCGTTCAAATCGGTGATCAAATTCGCCTATCTTGAACTGCTGCTCCGAAAAGAAGACGAGGCCCTGCCTCTTTTTTCCGACAGAATTAAATGTTATGTCACCTTTCCGGAAAGGCTTAAGGACCTTCAGGAAGAGGTCCTTGAACTGGAGAATGTGGACCCGTATCTCCTGCTTGCCCGTGAAATTGTCGCCTTTTACAAGCAGGAAAAGACAGAAAAGAAACGGGACGGCATCATCAGGGAATGCCTGATCCTGAAAACGCTTGAGGCAATGGCGCTGCATAAGAAAAAAACCGGGAAAAAAGAACAACTCTCCGCCACCATGGCATTGATGCAGAAGTGGCAATTGCTTCCGGATGACTGGCAGCATTTTACCAATATCCAGTTCTGGAATTTCACCGATTTGAACAAGGCCGGCGTCAAGGTGCACAACTATCTTACCGAGACCTATAAACTGCTTCGCTGGATCTTAAAAGAGTTCCAGAAAAAAGGGACCAAAATCACGATTACCGAACGAGACCTCTCCATCCTCGGCCGCAAACTGTTCACCTTTTATCAGGTGAAGGAAAACAAGGTCGAATACATCAGAAGTCTTTCACGTGAGAGTATGCAGCAGGACGACATCACCCTGCATATCTCCCGCTTTGAAGGTATGGACTATTACTATGCCTTGCAAGGCGAACACGACACCCAGTCGGTCAAGACAAAGACGGACATGATGATACGCCGGGAAACAGCCCTGATTCCGCTTCTCACCTGGATGTACATCAACGGCATCCTCAACAAAAAGACAAAACTGCATCTGACCAAGAATTATCTGTCCATCTCCCTGGTGGATATCCAGGATCTTGTGGCGGCGATGATGAACAGCTTTCCTCTCATCCCTTTTGCCCACATCTCAGCCGACCAACTCTTGAAGCAGGAGACAATTGCCATGGCCCTGGTTGTGGTCAACATGGCTAAAGAGCAGGTCAGAGGCTCCAAGACGCTCAATTCGACCATTATCTCGACCAACAGCTACGGTGAATTTTTTATCCAAGACTATACGACCCTGGTCCAGCTGAAAAACGCCATTCATAACCTGCTCACGCAACACTACGTCAGCCGCTGGAACAACAACCTTAACTTCTTCATCCCGGACCAATCGGAGATCAAGGTTATCCAGTCGATGCTGGAGAAATAAAATGAAAAAAATCACCTTCTACCGTTCCATCCTCTGTCCACGATGTATGGTCGTGGCGCTGGAGCTTGAAAAACTTCAGAATCAAAACGAGGACCTTGAGATTGAAAATATCGATGTCATGATCGAACCGGTCCGTGTCTGGAAAGCAGGGGTACGGCTCATTCCCGCCCTTCATATCAATGACAAAAAACTGTCCGGGATCTACCTCAGTCCGGCAAGGGTCAGACGTTTCATCTCTTCCAGTTAGCCCGTTCGGAAAAAAATTTCCATAGATCGCAATAACTACTTGATATTCTGATTCATTTAGGATAATTTTGTTTGTTCATTGGTCGTATGTTACGATGACAAATGGTTATTATTTGTTGAACCAGACACTACCACATAATATAACATCTTCATTCTATTAACTTTAATTCATCAAGGAGAATTATCATGTCACGAAAAATGGTCACCATTGATGGCAACCAGGCCTGTACCCACGTCGCCTACGCCACCAGCGAGGTCATCACGATCTACCCCATTACCCCGTCTTCATCCATGGCAGCGGAAGCTGATTCCAAGGCAACCGCCGGCCAGAAAAACATCTGGGGATCCGTCCCGGCTGTCACCCAGATGCAGTCTGAAGGCGGTGTTGCAGGCTCCCTGCACGGCTCTTTGACAACAGGCTCTCTCTGTACCACCTTTACCGCTTCTCAGGGTCTGTTCCTGATGATGCCGAACATGTACAAGCTTGCCGGTGAGTTGACCCCGACCGTCTTCCATATTACCGCCCGTTCCGTAGCCTGCCAGGGCCTTTCCATCTTCGGCGACCACGGCGACGTCATGGCCGTCCGCCAGACCGGCTGGGGCATGCTCTGCTCCCAGAATGTTCAGGAGTGTCAGGACATGGCGCTTATCGCAACCCAAACTGCACTGAAATCACGCATCCCGTTCATGCACTTCTTTGACGGCTTCCGGACCTCACACGAGATCCAGAAGGTCGAGCAGCTGACCGACGACGATATGCGCGCCATTATTGATGAGGACCTGATCGTTGCCCACCGCAAGCGCGGACTTTCCCCGGACCGCCCGATGATGCGCGGCACGGCCCAGAATCCGGACGTCTACTTCACCGGCCGTGAGACGGTCAATCAATATTACACCGCCACCCCGGCCATCGTCCAGGAGACCATGGACAAATTCGCAGCCCTGACCGGCCGCCAGTATAACCTCTTTGATTATCACGGCGCCCCTGATGCCGAGGAAATCATCGTCATGATGGGTTCCGGCGCCGAGACCGTTGCCGCAACCATTGACCACCAGGTTGCCCAGGGCAGGAAGGTCGGTCTGGTGATCGTCCGCCTGTTCCGTCCGTTCGATTCCAAGGCAATGGTCAACGCCATGCCGGCCACTGTCAAGCGTATCACCGTTCTCGACCGCACCAAAGAGCCGGGCGCGCCCGGCGAGCCGCTCTACCTTGATATCCGTACCGCTGTCGGCGAGGCGGTCGAATCCTCCGGCATCATGCAGCACCCGATGATCCTGAGCGGTCGTTACGGACTTGGTTCCGCCGAGTTCACCCCGGCCATGGTCAAGGCGGTCCTTGACAACATGTCTTCCTGGGCCCCGAGAAACCACTACTGTGTCGGCCCGAACGATGATATCGCCAATACCAGCCTCGACTATGATAAATCCTTCAACATCGAAGGCAAAGACGTTTACCGCGCCATGTTTTACGGCCTGGGTGCGGACGGGACGGTCGGCGCCAACAAGAACACGATCAAGATTATCGGCACCGAGACCGATAACAGTGCCCAGGGCTATTTTGTGTATGACTCCAAAAAGTCAGGCTCCATCACCACAAGCCATCTGCGCTTCGGGGAAAATCAGGTTGTGGCCCCGTACCTCATCAACAAGGCAAACTTCATTGCCTGCCACAACTTCACCTTCCTTGACAAATATGACATGGTGTCAAACCTTGAAGACGGCGGCACCTTTCTTTTGACCACCTCCTTCACCAAGGCGCAGATCTGGAAAAAACTGCCGGCCACAGTCCAGCAACAACTGATCGACAAAAAGGCCAAGTTCTGGATCATCGATGCAATCAAACTCGGCGAGGCCATCGGACTTGGCGCTCGCATCAACATGATCATGCAGACCGCCTTCTTCCATATCTCCGGCATCCTGACCAAGAAACAGGCGATTAAGGCGATCAAGGACGCGATCAAGAAGACCTACGGCAAGAAAGGTGATAAGATCGTCAACATGAACTATGCGGCGGTTGACGGCGCGATTGAAAAACTGACCGAGATCAAGGTCCCGAAAACCGTCACCGGCCATGAGATGCCGCCGACAGTACCGGACGATGCGCCTGACTTTGTCAAAGAGGTCACCGCCCGGATGATCGAAGGCAAGGGTGAATCCATCAAGGTTTCTCAGATGCCGAATGACGGCACCTGGCCTACGGCCACCACCCAATATGAAAAGAGAAACATCGCGGTGCACGTGCCTGAATGGATCCCGAAAAACTGCATCCAGTGCGGCCGTTGCTCACTTGTCTGCCCGCACGCAGCCATCCGCATGAAGATCGTCAAACCTGCGGACCTCAAGAAAAAACCCAAATCTCTCAAGGTTGCCGATGCGACCGGCAAACAGTTCAAAGGCCGCAAGACCGTTATTCAGGTATTTACCGAGGACTGCTGCGGCTGTACCCTGTGCGTGGATGCCTGTCCTGCCAAGACAAAGGCCCTCACCATGATCGATAACAAGGAGAAGGTCCAGATCCAGGAATCCGCCAATGTGAAGTACTTCCTTGCATTGCCGGAAATGGCAAACGCCGAGATCGATCCTTCAACCGTCAAGGGCAGC
>DAOVSZ010000243.1 GCA_030627725.1 Desulfobulbaceae bacterium | reverse complement strand
GGGGCGCCCGGATGGCCGGAGTTGGCTTTCTGTATGGGGTACCTGCTCTAGGCGCGGATAGCATAGGCAAGTTCGTGACGGGATGGCATTATTTCCTCCAGCGGATTCTTTTAGTCTTTGTAACTATTCTTCATAAAATTTAACACTCGAAGATAGACCTCTTCAGCAAGGTCTTCGGCTATTTTTTCAAAGGCGTCTTTTTTATTACCCTGTGTTCGGACGGCGTCGGCGCCGATGACGTATGGTTCTTCCTGGATATTTTTTGTTTCTTGCCAGAGAATTTTTCCGGTTTCGGCCTCCTTGAAGGCGAACTCTACGGTCAGCATGGCCTGCAGTTCTTTTACTCGATCAAAGTCTCCATAAGAGAGTCCCGGATGACTGACGGAAAGAATTTTTCCTGAAAGCTGATAGTCGGCCTCAGCAGGTGTGCTTGCAAGATGGATCTGTCTGGATTTCTGGAGCCAGTTGTTCAGGGAATTAAAGAGTACGGATTCCAGTCCGAATTCACTGGTCTGGTTTTCCCACATCGAGGCAGAGAGTGAAATCGTTCTGTCTCCATTCGGGCCGGCATAGGGATTTTTATAACCGCACCCTGCCACAAACAGAATGCATACTGTGCTGATTATAAGAGATACATTTCTATATGTTGCAGGAATTCCGTTCATGATCAAACCACGATATTGACGAGTTTTTTCTTCACAACAATGACTTTGCGAATATCTTTGTCAGCGATAAATTTTTTGACCTTTTCATCCGTGAGGGCCATTTCTTTGAGGTCGTCATCAGCAATCTCGGGTGAAACCAGAAGCCGGCTTCTCACCTTGCCGTTGACCTGGACGACTATTGTCAGTCACTCTTACTTGCCTCCGTCAGCCTCCAAGTAAGATAATCATTTTATTTTCAAATAGTGTTCGTTACCTGTCATTGTCCACAGCTCTTCACAGAAATGGGGAACCATGGGGGAGAGCAGGGTCAGGATCGCCTCAAGGCTTTCTTTGATAACAGCAGGTGCAATCGGTTCCTTTGTATTTTCACCGGTCAGGGAGAAGAGCGTGTTGGCCAGTTCCATGACCGCGCTGATGGCGGTATTGAAATGGAATCTTTCCTCCAGATCGCTGCCGACCTTGCGAATGGTCTGGTGCATCTTCCGGTTCAGGGTCCGTTCCGCCGTATTCAGCTCAGCAGGCATGGAAAGATCGTCAGCTGCAATCGTTGACATATTGTCGGCAATAAATCGGTATATCCTGTTTAAGAACCTGAAGGCGCCCTCTACGCCCTGGTCATTCCAGTCAAGGTCGCGCTCCGGAGGGGCGGCAAAAAGGCTGAACAGGCGTACTGTGTCTGCGCCGTACTTGTCGATCAGGACGTTAGGATCAACGACATTGCCTTTTGATTTTGACATCTTGGCGCCGTCCTTGATCACCATCCCCTGGGTCAGAAGTTTTTTAAAAGGTTCATTGATAGAGAGATATCCGAGGTCTCGCAGGACCTTTGTAAAGAAACGGGCGTACAGGAGGTGGAGGATTGCATGCTCAACCCCGCCGATATACTGGTCCACAGGGAGCCAATAGTTGACAGCTTCTTTTTTCAGCGGCCCTTCCTGGAAGTCCGGGCAGGTATAACGGGCAAAGTACCATGAAGATTCTACAAAGGTGTCCATGGTGTCGGTTTCACGCCGGGCCTCGCCGCCGCAGGCAGGGCACGTCGTCTTGTAAAAACTTTCCAGGGTATGGAGAGGCGATTTGCCTGAAGTGTCAATTGTGACATCGGTCGGCAAAAGGACCGGCAGGTCTTTTTCAGGCACAGGCTGCATGCCGCATTGCGTGCAGTTGATCATGGGTATGGGCGAGCCCCAGAAACGCTGTCTGGAGATCCCCCAGTCGCGCAGCCTGTACGTTGTCCGGGGGCTTCCGAAGCCGTTTTTTTTCGCATGGGCGGTGATGGCGTCTTTGGCCTCAGCAGATGCGATACCTGTAAATTCGCCGGAATTGACCAGGGCGCCGGGTCCTTCATAGGCCTCGGTCATCGCTCCTGGGTCAAGTGTATCGCCTTCGGGTTGGATAACAACGGTGATCGGAATCTCATATTTTTTTGCAAATTCAAAGTCGCGCTGATCATGGGCAGGGACAGCCATGACCGCGCCGGTCCCGTATTCCATCAGGACGAAATTTGCCACATATATCGGAATCCGGTTGTTGTTGAATGGATTGATGCAGTAGCTGCCGGTGAAAATCCCTTCCTTTTCAGGCTCTTCATCGGGTTTTTGCCGCTGTTTTTCTACTATGATACGCTTGATGAACTCGGCCACCTTTTCTTCCTGGCCGGTTCCTTTACACAGTTCGTTTGCGAGCGGATGCTCCGGCGCAATGGACATGAAGGTTGCGCCGAATATGGTGTCCGGGCGGGTGGTGAATATCTGTAAGACCGCATCAGAGGCGTCAACCGGGAAATCAACCTCGGCGCCGATGCTCTTGCCGATCCAGTTCTTCTGCATGGTCAGCACTTTTTCCGGCCAGCCGCTTAAGGTCTCGCAATCGGCAAGCAGTTCTTCAGTATAGTCGGTGATCTTGAAGAACCAGCCGTTCATTTCACGAAGGGCAACCTGATTGTCGCAGCGCCAGCATTCGCCGTCAATGACCTGCTCGTTCGCCAGCACGGTCTGACAGGTTTCACACCAGTTGACCGTTGTCACTTTCTGATAAATAAGACCCTTTTTGAACATCTCGATGAAGAACTGTTGCTCCCACCGATAATACTCCGGGTCACAGGTGGCAAGCTCGCGGTCCCAGTCATAACTGAGGCCCATTTTCTGCAACTGCGTCTTCATGTAGTCTATGTTTTCATAGGTCCACTTGGCAGGGTGGGTCTTGTTTTTGATCGCGGCGTTTTCGGCTGGAAGGCCAAAGGAGTCCCAGCCCATCGGATGCAGGACATTAAAACCTTTCATCCGTTTGTAGCGGGCCACAACATCACCGATGGTGTAGTTCCGTACATGGCCCATATGGATCCGGCCGGAGGGATAGGGGAACATCTCAAGCAGATAGTATTTTTGCCGGGAAGTGTCTTCTGTGGCCTTGAAGGTTTTTTCCGCGAGCCATTTCTGCTGCCATTTTTCTTCAATTGCCTTGAAATCGTATATGTTGTTTTCAGATGCAGCCATGTCGTTTCCTGGTAACTGTTCAGGTGGAGCTAAATACGTGGACAAAACACCATCCTGTAACTGTTCAGCAGTGCACCAGATGTGTACAAGCAGGCTGGTGAACTATAGTTTGCCTATGTGAACCCGCCTGATCGTGCGCAGCTCAACTCCGCATGGAGAAGCGGATGGGGTGCTGCTGAACAGTTACGTTTCCTGAAGTATTAAAATCGCTGGAATGTAATGCTGTTCGTTGTCAGTTGATTTTTAATTGAACTGGAGAAAAAACTCAACAGACATTTTTTGAGACGGGGAGGAGAGAGAATCGATAAAAAACTCTGTGCTTTCTGCCTCTGTGCCTTCTTTGCTTTGTATTTACTCCTGTAAATTGTGGCGGGTAAGGTTCTCAAATCTGGTAAAGCGATCAATGAAGGCAAGCCTTACGGTTCCTGTCGGGCCATTTCGTTGTTTCCCGAGGATAATCTCTGCGATGCCGCGATTCGGGTTGTCTTCCGCCTTGTTGTAGACTTCGTCCCGGTAAATAAAGACGATAAGGTCGGCATCCTGCTCCAGGGCGCCGGATTCACGCAGGTCGGAAAGTTGCGGCCGTTTGTTGGGACGGCTTTCAAGCGATCTGTTGAGCTGCGAGAGGGCAACGACCGGGATATTCAGCTCTTTTGCCATGGCCTTGAGTGATCGTGATATCTCACTGATCTCCTGTTCACGCCTTTCAGTTGAGGTGCGTCCGCGCATCAGCTGCAGATAATCGACGACAACAAGGCCAAGATCGTGCTCGATCTTCATCCTGCGGGCTTTTGCCCGCATCTCGAGGACCGTAATTGCAGGCGTATCATCGATATATATTGGCGCTTCCGAAAGGGCGCCGGCCGCCCTTGTCAGTTTCGGCCAGTCCTGGTCCTGCAAAAAACCGGTGCGAAGCCGATGCGAGTCCACCCTGCTTTCAGAGCAGAGCATACGCAAGCCGAGCGATTCTTTTGACATTTCAAGGCTGAAAATACCCACAGGGACCTTATGTTTGGTAGCTGCATTCTGTGCCATGTTCATGGCAATGGCCGTCTTTCCCATGCTGGGTCGACCGGCCAGGATAATCAGGTCCGAGGACTGGAGGCCGGCGGTCATCTTGTCAAACTCGTCATAACCGGTCGGAACGCCTGTGACGAGTTCTTTACGCTCAAAAAGTCTTTCAACGGATTTGAAGGTGTCGGTAATGATCGAATTGAGCGGATAAAATGCCTGGGCGCTTTTGGACCGTGCTATCTCGAAGATCGTCTGCTCGGTGTCGTCCAGCAGGGTGTCAATGTCATCCTGCTCTTCATAGCACCGGCCGGCGATTTCGGTCGTGGTCCGGATCAGTTGTCTTAAGACCGATTTTCCCCGGACAATTTTCCCATAATAGGAAATATTCGACGCAACCGGGACAATGTCGGTAAGCGAGGCAAGAAAGGCCGGGCCGCCGATCGCGTCAAGTTCGTTTCTGTCTTTGAGCAGGTTGGTAACTGTTATCAGGTCCTGGGGTTCATTCCTGTCGAAAAGGGCCACCATGGCGGAGAATATCTTTTTGTGGGTTTCTTTGTAGAAGTCGTCGCCGGAAATGGTTTCAAGGGCCTTGGCAAGGGTCCCCTGCTGGAGCAGAATGGATCCAAGAACGCACTGTTCCGCCTCAAGATTTTGAGGGGGGATGCGATGTGATGAAGAGGGGGACGTCTTATGTTCCATGGCAACAGGTCATGAAAATTTTTCTCGTGCGTGCACTGTGATTTCTGTGGTGAG
>DAOVSZ010000020.1 GCA_030627725.1 Desulfobulbaceae bacterium | reverse complement strand
TCGCCACCGATCATATTGCTCAATTCACCAATCACATCGCTGACCTCTTCGCCATCGACCTCCTCCAATTCCATGCCTAACATAGCGGCCGTCATGAGGCGGGCAAAGTCATCACCAACCTGGATCCTGATGTTTCCCATCACATCTCCTGCAAAACCAACTGATCCCACAATTCGATTGCCATTCATAACCACCTGTGAATCAGCAACAGATATCTTCATTACCAGATAAAACATCATGTCAAAGAACTGGAAGGAAGCAATTATCTCATTGATCGCCGAAGCGCCTGTACATAATCTCGGGAAGCACACCCTTGCCTCAAAACTCTCTCTCGTCATACCTCTCACGCTGATTAATTTCTTCTTCACAGCGCAATCAGGCAAATATTTCTTGCAATTCTGCCTCCAAGAGGCATAATGGCAAGCTAAAATTTGTTTTTTTATCACGTTAAAATCACCAGTTATCCACTTTAGGAACGGGAAATAAATAACTTGAACACAAATTAATAGGTTTTTTTGTTGTATTCAAGGCGCGAGGAGAGAGCATAACTGGTTATGTGAGCGACGAACAACGAAGAAGACGGCAGGTAAGCGAGCCTGCGAGACTCCGAAAAAGACATTAATTTATTCAAGTTATTTATTGTACATTCCTTAACTATTCAGAAAAAGAACTCCTATGAATCAACGTAAACAGAAGCGATTTCTCCATATCCTCCGCCATCATACTCTGAGCTGGTCGCCCTCAACAGCCCTCATAAAAATTATTGTCGAGCTGCTTGTCGCAACGACACACCCATTCCCATCCGCCTTTGCCGCTTCGGAAGGACAAATGATCACATCCCTGGCAGGCTCTTCATTCACTTCATCCAGCAAACAGAATACTCTTTTTCTCCCTTTAAAGATCAACTCGGTGAAGGATTCCAACACCCTTGCTCTTACCGCGGACGAAACCATGGGAAAGACCCTTGCGAGTAAGGATCTCACTCTGATTCCAAGGGACGTTGCAGCGATGAAACTTGATTATTCTATTGCCTGGCCGCCTTCCTTTAAAGAACTGCGGAAATTTTCACCTCCGGCAGGAACAGATTATGTCGCAGCAGGCAGCCTGACTCGCCTGGGCCATAAGATCAGTATCGATATCATTATCTTTGATATCCTCGCAGAAGGCGCGCCTACCTATTTCTATAAAAGCGCTGACACCATCAATGATCTGCCGGAAGTAATGAACCAGATCATCGGCGAGATACTTTCATTCACCGGCAGATATTTTCAGATAGCAGTCCTTGAAATCACCGGGAATGAGCGTATCGACAGCGGTGCCATCCTCCGCAACATCAACAGTAGAACCGGGGACAGGTATGAACCGGACAAACTCAGTCAGGACATAAAAAACATCTTTAAAATGGGCTATTTTGAAGATATAAAAATCGATGTTTCAGAAACGGATAAAGGGAAAAAGATCGTCTTTCGTGTTGTGGAAAAAGATGTCATCGGCCAGGTGCTGATCGTTGACAATGACGAACTGGAAGACGATGAAATCAGAGATGTCATTTCAGTTAAGGTAAACAATATTATCAACTCGGAAGAGGTCCGAAAATCAATAGAAAAAATCCGTTTCCTTTATAAAGAAAAGGGATTCTACAACACAAAGGTTTCTGCAAAACTCAGTCATCCCAAAGAGGGCCGGGTAGATGTCAGATTCGTGATTGAAGAAGGGGAAAAAGTCTACATAAAAGAAGTAAAATTTGTCGGCAACAAGGCCTTCCAAACAAAAAGACTCAAAAAGATCATCGAAACTTCCGAGCGGTGGTTCATGTCCTGGCTGACTGAATCCGGTCTTTTGAAGAGGGACATCGTCGAACAGGATGCGGCCAGAATTGCCGCTTACTACCACAACAACGGTTACATCGATGCCAAAGTCGGGATCCCTGATATAAGACAGGAGGAAAACTGGCTCTATATCTCCTTCAACATCTCAGAAGGTGAACGTTACCAGGTAGGCAAACTGGACCTCTCAGGAGAACTGATAGAAGAAAAAGGGGTCTTGCTGAACATGACCTCTCTTGGCAGCAACGACTTCTTCAGCCGGAGACTTCTTCGGCAAGATATCCTGCGACTTACCGACTTTTATGCTGAAAAAGGCTATGCCTTTGCCGAAGCAAAACCCATCGTTCATAAAGACGCCACAGCCAAAAAAATAGATGTCGAGATCTCTCTATACAAAGGAGATCTTGTCTATGTTAACAGGATAATAATAAAAGGCAACACACGTACCAGAGACAAAGTCATCAGAAGAGAATTGACCTTGCAGGAAAGAGAAATCTTTGATGCTACCGCGCTCAAAAAGAGCCATGAGAAACTGCAACGGCTCCAGTTCTTTGAGGACGTTACGATCACTCCTGAACCCGCCATGGATGATACACTCATGGATATTGTCATTGATATGAAGGAAAAACCGACCGGGACCTTCAGCATCGGAGCAGGATACAGTTCTGTTGACAGTTTCATGTTCATGGGTGAAATCAGCCAGAATAACTTCATGGGTCGCGGCCAGCGTCTTGCCCTGCAGGCAAATTTCAGCGGCACATCCACACGGTATAACCTGAGTTTTACAGAACCGCGCTTAAATGACTCACAACTTCTCTTTGGTTTTGACCTTTATGACTGGGAAAAGGAATATGACGATTATACTAAGAACTCGCAGGGATTCACAGTCAGGTTCGGCTACCCGGTCTGGGAAAAATGGAAGGCGTACTGGAGTTACGGCTACGACAAGACGGATCTCACTGATATTAACAGGGCAAACGCCTCAACCGCCATCCTCGACTCACTGGATATCAACGTGACGAGTTACGCAAAGCTGGGTTTCGTTCGAGATACCAGAAATCACCCCTTCAACCCGACCAAGGGGACCCAGCACAGGATCGATACCAAATATGCCGGCGGCCCCTTTGGCGGAGACAGTTATTTTACAAAAATGCAGGGCGCCACCAATTGGTACTTTCCCTTTTATCGCTCCACCACCTTTCACCTGAAAGGCGCTGCCGGCTATGTGACTGAAAACTCCGGCGGCAAGCTCCCGGTTTATGAAAAATTTTATCTTGGCGGCATCAGCACGATCCGTGGATTTAAATCCGGCAATATCAGCCCCAAAGATCCCCTGACAGGAGACCGCATCGGCGGTGACAAGATGTGGTATTATAACTCGGAAATCATCTTTCCTCTGGTCAAGGATGCAGGCCTGAACGGAGTCGTCTTTCTCGATGCCGGAAATGTCTATGCAACCGAAGATGACTGGGACTTCAGCAATATCAAAAAGAGCGCCGGGGTTGGTTTCCGCTGGCTCTCTCCCATGGGTCCGCTCCGCCTCGAATGGGGGTACAATCTGGACCGGGTTGACGATGAGGACCAGGACAACTGGGATTTCAGTATCGGAGGGGCGTTCTAGGAGGTTGTCCCATGAACAATCTTCTATCGGCGCTTAAAGAAAATAGGTCCGCTCCTCTTACCGTAACCGGACTGAGAGGCAGCGCCGTGGCCCTTCTGCTGGCCAGAACGGCAACAGTGTCCTCTGCCCCTATCCTGGCAGTCGTACCGTCCGAGACTCAGGCTGCTGCGTTGGAACAGGACATCGGCTTCTTTACCGACAAACCTGTTTTTCACTACCCTGGGTACGACATCCCTCCCTACACACCCCTTTCGCCGGATCCCTCAACCGTTGCCGGCCGCCTCGCGACCCTGTTCAGAATCCTCAATACAGAACCTCCTTTCATAGTTATTGCATCAGTCGAGGCCCTGTTTCGCCGCGTTCTCCCCAAAGACCTTCTTGACAGACTCGCTGAACTCGTTATCAGCGGGGAAGAAACGCCCATGGACGAACTGGTGAACAGTCTCATCCGCTCCGGCTATCAATCAGCCTCTCTTGTGCAGACGGTCGGTGAGTTCAGTATTCGTGGCGGCATTCTCGATGTCTTTGCCACCGGCTTTGATTCTCCCTTACGGCTTGACTTCTTTGGTGACACTGTTGAGTCCATTCGCCATTTCGACCCAATATCACAACGCTCCATCAATGAAGTCGAAGAGGCCATCCTCCTGCCGGCAGGTGATATTCTTTTCCCTGATCCAGGCACGGATGAACAAACTTCGTTACGCAGGAGATTCAGAGAAGCTGCGACCACGTACAACTGGAACGAGGATGATTCAGAGAGAATGCTTGAAAAAATTTCCTCCCGCATAAAATTCCCCGGGATTGAATTTTTTCTCCCGCTGTTTTATCCCGAGACATCATCTCCACTGGAATATCTCCCTGAGAACACACTTTCTTTTACCATTGACACAACCGGCATCAACCGTCAGGCAAGTCTTACCTGGGAACGTATCGAGGCAAATTTTCAAGAAGCCGGGAATTCAGGGACCCCGGCGCTTCCACCTGAATCTCTTTTTGTTACCAGGGATGGTATAGAAACCCTCCTCGACAATCGAAAACGCATATCACTTTATGATTTTCAAAGTCCTGAGATCTCAAACGACCATCCTTCTACTGTATCTCCCGTTCATCGCACATTCACGATCACTTCAGGAAACCATACGCTCATTAAACAGGAGATTGATCTTCAAAGAAAAAAATACGGTCTCCTGGGCGCTCTCTCAAATACAGTAAGAGTATGGCTGGCCCAGGGCGACAAGGTCTTTTTCGCCAGTAAATCCAGACGGAAAGCACAGCATCTGGCTGAGATGTTTCTTCCGTATCACATCCAGACTTCTCTCATTGATGCCCCTTTCCTTCCTGAGGAATCAGACTGCAGGGAGATCATGCTTGTTGCTCAGCCGTTTTCCGAAGGGTTTGATCTGCCGGATGAAAAGCTGCATATTATTTCCGAGAATGAACTCTTTGGCGAAAAACGTCTTCAACCGGGAAAGAGAAGAAAAGAGAAAGCAGGCGCTCCGGCTGTCAGCTTCGAAGAACTGAAGACCGGTGACATTGTCGTCCATACCTCTCACGGCCTTGGTATATATAAAGGCATTACAAACCTCATTCTTGAGAAGATAGCAAAAGACTTTCTGGAAATTGAATACGCGGGATCCGACAAACTCTATGTACCTGTTGACAGACTCGGCAATATCACAAAGTACAAGGGCCTTACTGACAGGGTCCCGAAAATCGACAAACTCGGCGGCAAGGCATGGTCCAACACCAAGAAAAAAATCAAGGAAGCGGTATGGAAGGTGGCGATGGACCTGCTGGATCTCTATGCCAGGAGAAAACTCGCTGAAGGATATGCGTTTTCGATGCCGGACGAGATGTATCACGAACTCGAGAAATCCTTTTCTTACGAAGAAACATCCGGCCAAATCAAGGCAATTAATGATGTCATTGATGATCTCACTTCAAAAAGGACAATGGACCGGCTGGTGTGCGGGGATGTCGGATATGGGAAAACAGAAGTGGCAGTAAGGGCCGCCTTCAAGGTGATTGCCGACAATCGTCAGGTTGCCCTGCTGGTCCCGACCACCGTCCTTGCTGAACAGCATGCACAGACTTTCCGCGAACGTTTTGAGGGTTTTCCGGTCACTGTCGAAAGCCTGAACAGATTCCGCTCGCCATCTGACCAGAAAAAGATCATCGCAGGACTCACCGAGGGTTCAGTCGACATTGTAATCGGTACGCATCGACTGCTTTCAAAAGATGTCCGTTTCCGGAGACTGGGGCTGCTTATAATCGACGAAGAGCACCGCTTTGGAGTCACCCACAAGGAAAAGCTGAAACGGCTTCGTTCCGGCATTGATGTCCTGACCCTCACTGCAACCCCGATACCCAGAACCCTTCAGTTGTCTCTTCTTGGTGTTCGGGACCTTTCCATAATCAGCAGCCCGCCGCAATATCGCCGCTCGATCAAGACCTTTATCGCCCGATATGATGATCTTGTGATCAAAGAGGCGGTCAGCCGGGAACTCTTACGAAGCGGTCAGGTCTTTGTGGTGCACAACCGGGTCCGCTCGATCCACGAAATGGCCGGCACGGTCCAGAAGCTGGTCCCGGAGGCCCGTGTAGCCGTTGCCCATGGCCAGATGCCGGGCAAAAATCTCGAAGAGATCATGGTCCGGTTCGTCAGGAAAGAAATTGATGTTCTTGTATGCACAACAATTATTGAATCGGGCCTTGACATCCCAAATGCCAACACCATCGTTATCACCAGAGCGGACAGGCTCGGTCTTGCTGAAATATACCAGCTGCGCGGACGCGTCGGGCGAAGCTCCGAACAATCCTATGCCTATCTCCTTGTTCCATCCATGGAAGGGCTCTCCAAAGACGCGCAGCAACGTTTGCGGGCGCTCATGGACTATAACGAACTCGGAGGAGGATTCAAACTGGCAATGAGCGATCTCCAGATCCGCGGCGGCGGCAACATTCTCGGTGTTTCACAAAGCGGCACCATTGCAGCGATAGGCTATGACCTCTACCTGGATCTCTTACAGAAAACAGTTGATGACCTGAAAAAAAGCTCCGGGGAAAACAAAGATTTTATTGAAACCGAGGCAGTGGACCCGGAAATCAATCTCAATATTTCAGCTCTCATACCAGACAGCTATATCACTGACACCAATCAACGATATATCGCCTACCGGAGATGCAACTGTATTGATACTGAAGAAGGACTGCTCGATTTTCAGGACGAACTGCGGGACCGTTACGGTACGATACCTCTCGAGACGACAAATCTTCTGAAAATCATGTCTCTGAAACAGGACTTCAAAAAACTGAAAATCGCCAAACTTGAACAGGGCCCGGCCTCACTGGTTTTTTCCTTTCTTGATCCGACCCCTGTTGATCCGCAGAAAATCCTCCAGTTCATCAAACAATCGAAAAACAGAGCACGCCTGACACCAGACTCAAAACTCATTGTCACGCTTCCTGATGACTCTTCGGAAGACAGTTTGCACTCTGCAAAAAAGATTATTCAAGCACTCCTTTAGAATGATTTTTTTTGAAAAAGAATGTACCATATACACATTCACAAAGTACCATGAACCACTCACAACAAAATCAAGGCCACCCGACATGAAAGCTCTTTCAATCCGCCCCTTGTCCACAATTATTTTTTTCCTGGCAGTTTTCATTACATTTCCGCAACCTTCCAGGGCTGAACTTGTCGATCGAGTTGTTGCCATAATCAACAATGACATTATCACTCTGTCCGAACTGGAAAAAGAAGGTAAAAATCTTTTTCAGTCAATTCTTCAAAAAACTCCATCGAATACTATCAACAAAGCGCTTCAGAATGCTCGGGAGGAACTCCTTTCATCTCTTATCGATAAAATTCTTGTGCAACAGCGTGCCGAAAAGATGCACATTACAGTTTCTGATGAAGATATCGACAGCGCGTTTTACAAAATTCTGTCCCGGACCAATCTCTCTCGCACGTCATTTCTTGAAACTCTCAGCAATCAAGGGATCTCTGAAGAGGCTTATCGTGATACCCTCAAGTGGTCTATCATGCGCACCAAGCTGATAAATTTTGAAATCAGGTCAAAAATCGTTATCACGGAAGAAAGAATGACCGACTATTACACAAAGAATTATTCCAAGGCCTCATCGACGGACGGATATCATATACTTCAGATGGGCATTCGTTGGAGCGAAAAATTGTCGAGGACAAAGGAAGAGGCAAGAAAACGTGCCGAAGAAATCAGGCGGAAATTAATTAACGGTGAGAATTTCAAAGATCTGGCAAAGGCCCATTCAGACCTCCCCTCGGCAGTTGACGGTGGTGACATCGGCGTCTTTACCCCGGAAGAGATGGCAACATATATGAAAGAAGCCGTCCTGAAATTAAAACCCGGTGCAATCAGTACGATTGTAGAGACGCCTGCGGAATCCGGATATCAGATTTTTATGCTCCTCTCGGTTAAAGATGGTGATATGGTTGTGCAGGCTCCGTATGAAACGGTTAAACGGAACATCCTGGATATACTCCAAGAGGAAGAGATGAAAAAACAGTTTGACAGATGGGTGCGAGAGCTTCGCGAAGAAGCGTACATCAAGAAAATATTATAACCTTAGTGATTCATGCAACTTTCCAAAAAAAATAACGCTGACTCTCAAAATTCCGGCCAACCTCCGGAACCATTCGAGACCGTTGGATCTTATCTTAAAAACGAACGGCTGAAGCGCAAGGTCTCAATCCATGAACTATATGAAGGAACAGGTATCCTGGGGACCGCTATAGAGGCCATAGAGGCAGATGACAGGGAAAATCTTCCAGCTGATGTCTTTGTTCGAGGATTTATCAAACTCTATACACGGCATCTCGGTATCAACACGCAGAAAGCCCTTGATCTTTATCAGCGAGACAGCGCTCCAGCAACCGACACTGTACGCGGCATCAGCAGCACCGGCCAAGTTATCGCAAGAGAATCTGGCCCACATCTATCATCCGCCAAGGTTCGAAAATCTTTTATCATTCCGGCAGTTGTACTTTTCATAGTACTTGGATATCTTATTCTCCAGACTCTTCCGGTGTTCCAGAGTCTTTCCCTAAAAAATGACATCTCGTCACCTGTTACTCCTTCCAGCGATGAAGTGCAATTCCCTGAATCAGAGCAGATTGCTCCAGACGAACAAAAGGAGACACCTCCATCGCTCTCTTCTGAAACACTTGGAGAACAAACGGAAACCACACGAAGTGCCCCGCAAAGACAACCTGAAATAACAGATGACACAATCCCGTCTCCTGAGGAGCACCGGGAGCCTCTGCCGGAACAGCCGGAAGAAACCTTACAGGACGACTCATCAAATAAACCTGCACACGATGATTCTGCGAGAGATACAAACCAAAAATCCGCAACGGAAAGCAATTTGACTACAAAGGATTCTTCTGTCATCCCTCCGATCGAAAAAACGGAAGAAAAGGTGATTGTACGTCCTTTCAAATACACTCTTAAGGCCCATTTTCAGGAAATGACCTGGATGACGATCCAGATAGACGACCAGGAACCTGCAGAGGCCTTTTTCATGAAAGGATCACGCCGAATATGGAAAGCCGAAGAGAAATTTAATCTTCATATCGGAAATGCAGGCGGCGTCATATTGCACCTGAATGATAAGAAGGTTGCTCTTCCCGAGAAATCCGGACAAGTCATCAAGCTCAATCTGCCAAACTAGAAGTCAGAAGTCAGAAGTCAGAATGGAGTGTTTAAAGCAGGTTTCTCCTGTATTCCGGAGGCTCGCAGGGTCGCTTACCTGGCTCCTGTATTCTGAATTCTCATGAATAAGTTAAGCCATATAATTCTCTCAATTCTCATGCCTCTTGATCCCCGTCATACTGCCGCGGTTGTTCTTAAAGTCAGTGATTACGGTGAATCCGACAAAATTGTTACATTTTATACCCAGTCATTCGGCAAGCTGGCCTGTATAGCCAAGGGTGCGAAAAGAAGCAAAAAACGTTTTGTCAACAAACTTGAACTGTTCTCGCTGCTTCAGATCATATTTGATAATAAAGGCAGCTCATTGGCCAGGATTGACGAAGCGGAGCTGATACGTATCTATCCCCTGCTTCGAGAAGATTACACCCGATACGCAGCAGCCACTCTCATATGTGAAATCCTGCTTAACTGGACCAAGGAGTATGACGAAGACGAAAGGCTCTTTACTCTGTTACTATGGACGCTTAACGCGCTGAACTCCTCTACTGAAACGATCAGAACCCTTATCCTCTTCCATATCAAACTCTTTGACATCCTTGGCTACCGTCCGGATCTCTCGGTGTGCAGCATCTGTGGAATGCCGCCGGCAGGCAGGGAGAAAATTCGTTTCAGCATCTCGGGCAGTTGCATTATCTGCTCTAAGTGCAGTAAACATAAAGGTTCTGCAGAAATCCCAGTATCCTTGAGTACATTGAAGCTCATGCAGAAAACTCAAGATCTGCCGCTCACGAAACTTTCCAGGTTATGTTTCTCCCAGACATCATCAAAAGAAGCGACAAACATAGTCAGGCAGTACAGCAGTTATCTCCTGCAACGTGATATTCAATCCTGGAATTTTTTGTAACATTATCTCGGATAGACAGATGAAAAAAATACTCGTCACTGGCGCGAACGGCTTCATAGGAAAACCTCTCTGCAGAACGCTCACGAACACAGGCTGGAAGGTGAGAGGTGCAGTCCGACGCCGGGACGCTTCAATAGAAGGAGTTGAAACGGTTGTTATTGACCGGATAGGCCCATCCACGGACTGGCATGAGGCCTTAAGGGATGTTGATTATGTTGTGCATCTTGCCGCCAAGGTACATTCCATGGAGCAGGAAAATTTAGAAGCCTACTTTTCCATTAACGCAGAAGGGACGGCACAGCTCGCTGAGGCCGCTGCAGCTTGCGGAGTCAAACGCTTTATCCTGGCAAGTTCAGTAAAGGCCATGACCGAGTCAACTGCGCCGGACTCACCGCTTACGGAACGAATGAGTCCCACGCCTCAGGACGCGTATGGAAAAAGCAAGCTTGAGGCGGAGCGAAGGCTGGCAAAGATATGCGCGACCACCGGCATGGAATGGCTGATCTTACGACTGCCATTGGTCTATGGCCCTGAAGTCAAGGCCAATATGCTGCGGCTCATCGGCCTTGTTGACAAGAATGTTCCACTTCCCTTCAGAAACATAACTAACCGCCGCAGTCTCATCTCTCTTGAGAATCTTATCGATATCTTCGTTTCCGGCCTCACTCATCCGGATGCGGGCAATGAAACGTTCCTGGTCAGCGATGGCCAGGCCCTTTCCACCCCGGAGTTGATCACCATGATCGCTCACGCAATGGGTCGCAGTCCGCGACTCTTTCCGGTCCCGGTTTCCATTCTCAAGTTCCTGGGGCATCTGGCCGATGGCATATCCTCCGTTACAAGACGTGATCTGCCCCTTTCGGCCGCTTCCATCAACCGTCTTGCCGGATCACTGGAAATCGACTCGGGCCATCTCTGCAAGACCATGGAATGGCATCCCAAGTTTACTACGGAACAGGGCATAAAAAAAATGGTTGAATGGTATCAGAAGAGAACTTGAGTATGAAGAACACCTGAAAACTTATCGATATCAGAGGCCCGGATCCTCCGGCAGTATTCCCGGATTCGCTCTGATCTCTTTCAGCAAACTGTCCGAATCCTCAGAGTTGAAAACCAGCAATCGCTTCAAATGAACGTAGGAATCAATCGCTATCCGTTGAAACTCTACGCCGACTCCATCGACTGTCTGATAAACAATCCGGCCTGAGACCACAATCTTTTCAGACTTCAGGTCCCTTCCCAACTGCAGCGTTATTTCACAGAGTTGATCGACTTCCATCCGCAGCAATTCCGAAGGCATAAAGAAAAGGCCACCGAAACTGATATTTTTTGTCATGCCCTGGAAGGCTGTACCGTCCTCAAACGCGAGAGATCCATTGATTTCCAATGGCAGACGACAATATTTTCTTTTATCTTTCATAAATGCCGTTACTCTTTCTATAGACTGTCAATGAACCGGGACGCCCCAGATCTCTTCCGCGTATTCCTTGATGGTCCTGTCACTTGAAAATTTTCCCATCCGGGTCACATTCAGGATTGACTTCCTGGTCCATGATTTTTTGTCCTGATATGCGCGTCCTATTTGCTCCTGACAACGCAGATAATCTTCCAGATCATGGAGCAGCAAGTAGGGATCACCGGTGCTTAAAAGACTCTCAACAATCGGTCGGAACAATTCCGTATCTCCATAACTGAAACTGCCGTCAGCTATGCTCTCAACAGCCCGGCTGATAACAGGATTGGCATCACATATCTCTCGCGGCGTCCGGTCCGGATGCATGCGCTTCTGCTCAGCCTCTTCCGCAGTCATGCCGAAAATAAAGATATTCTCGGGACCAACCTCTTCACGGATCTCGATATTGGCCCCATCAAGGGTGCCGATGGTCAGAGCGCCGTTTAAGGACAACTTCATATTACCGGTCCCGGATGCCTCGGTCCCGGCAGTAGAGATCTGCTCGGAAAGGTCTGCAGCCGGAATAATCTTTTCAGCCAGGGAAACATTATAGTTCGAGACAAAAACGACCCGCAGGGCGCCATTGATGCGATGGTCCTTGTTGACCATATCAGCAACCGAACT
This sequence comes from Desulfobulbaceae bacterium, assembly GCA_030627725.1. GTDB lineage: Bacteria > Desulfobacterota > Desulfobulbia > Desulfobulbales > DAOVSZ01 > DAOVSZ01. The sequence continues at coordinate 3,947 of DAOVSZ010000020.1, read as the reverse complement.
GATCAACTTGATAATCAGCTTTGCCTGCCAATAGGACGGCGCTGCCTTGCCGCCGAATATAACGGTCCGGGGCGTTATTTTCCGTCCCGGACCTGAAAGCATCCGGTGATACAAGACGATCACATGAAGGACATTGAGCAGCTGCCTTTTATACTCATGCATGCGTTTGATCTGCACGTCAAACATGGTGTCCGGATCGACATTCACGCCACAGGTCTCGAGAATGAATTCCGAAAGATGCCGCTTATTGTTTTTCTTTACCATGCGCCATTTCTTCTGAAACTCCGGCTTGTCGGCATACGGCTCAAGTTTTCTCAGCTTGTCAAGATCGGTTATCCATGCGTCCCCTATGGTTTCGATAATCAGGTCCGCCAGATCGGGGTTACATTTCAACAACCAGCGTCGCGGCGTTATGCCATTCGTCTTGTTGTTGAATCTGCCTGGGAAAAACTCATGGAACTCCTTGAAAATCTTTCCTGTCAAAAGATCAGTATGCAGCCTGGCCACCCCATTGACCGAATGGCTTCCAACTATTGCCAGATGCGCCATCCGGACCCTCTTTACAGACCCCTCGGCAATAAGAGACAATTTTCCCAGAATACTGTCGTTGCCGGGATAAGCGGCAGCCAGCCGGTCCAGAAAACGGCTGTTAATCTCATATATGATCTCAAGGTGTCGCGGCAGGACCTTGCCAAGCATCTCAACCGGCCAGGTTTCCAGGGCTTCCGGCATCAGGGTGTGATTTGTATAGGCAAATGTTTTGACACAGATGTTCCATGCCTGCTCCCACCCGAGACCCTCCTCGTCCACGAGCAACCGCATCAATTCAGGAATGGCAATGGCAGGATGTGTATCGTTGAGCTGAACAGCGGTATTCTCATGAAAAAGGTCAAACCTTGTATGATACTTTTTATAACGCCGAAGGATATCCTGAAAAGTCGCAGCGACAAAAAAATACTGCTGCTTGAGCCTCAGTTCCTGGCCTTCAAGCCTCTCATCCGAAGGATACAGCAGTTTTGAGATCGTTTCAGAGCGGACTTTACTTTTCACCGCGCCTATATAATCGCCCTGATTAAAATAGTTGAGATCAAGTTCCCTGGATGCCCGGGCCGTCCAGAGCCGCATATTGATCACGTTATTATTTTTATACCCAGGCACCAGCATATCGCAGGGCATTGCCATGACCTCTTCCGCATCAACCCACTCTACCCTGTGTCTGCCGTTATCGTCCCGATACGTATTCGTGTGGCCGTAAAAACGGACGGGAAAGAGCTGGCTCTGTCTCTCAAACTCCCACGGCGTTCCGTACCGCATCCAGTTGTCCGGCGCCTCGATCTGGAATCCATCGATCAATTTCTGAAAAAAAAGTCCATACTCATACCGAATCCCATACCCATATCCCGGAATCCCGAGAGTGGCTATAGAGTCCATGAAACAGGCCGCGAGCCGACCCAAACCACCGTTCCCGAGTGCTGCATCCTCCTCTATATCCCGCAACTCATCCAGATCAAGGCCCATTTCCACAAGGACTTTTTCAACCTGGTCCATAATGCCGAGATTAAGGAGACTATTTCCAAGAGAACGTCCTACCAGGAACTCCAGAGAAAGATAATAGACCCTTTTCTGTTTCTTCGTATAATAACCCTTCTGCGTATTGATCCATTTCTCCACAAGAATATCACGCAAGCCATAGGCGACTGCCTTATACATGTCCCTGCCGCCTGCCCTCTCCGGGTCCCTGCCCTGAAAACTCAAGAGATGATGCGATATGGTCTCTTTAAACTTCCTTGCAAACTCGGTATCTTTTGCATCCGGTCCGGATGAGGGACTTGTTATATTCTTTGCTTTTCTTTTCATTATTTCAGATTAAACTAAAATATCAGACGAAATCAATCTCAAACTACTCACCTTCACTCTTTTCAAGATAAATTCCGACCCATTCTATTGCCTCATCCCGTGACCTGATTTCATTCTCGACAACTGACATTTTTTTGTCGCTCCGTAACATAGCATGCCGTCACCATGTGCAAGAGGCTCCCGGAATTCCAGCAGTATACGAAAATGTTTTCTTTTCTCCCTCTCTTTTATTATTGACAATGACAAAAAACTTGTGATGAACTGAAAGTACACAATCAGCAGAACATACACCCACCGGACAAGACTCTTTACTGAATTTTTCTGATACATAATCAGGCTGGAAAATCCTCTCTGCTCAAGATCCGGAAGGGAAAAATTCAATGAAAATAACGAAAACCGTCCAATTCGGCACCATGCTGGCCGGAAGTCTTATCATTCTTGTCGTGCTTGCCGCCATTTTCGGACTTACCCTGAAACAGAACGATATGATTAAAAATTATATCCACATCTCCGCCCGCGCCTACTTTGAATCCATTGTCCTGACACGCCGCTGGAATGCCGGCCATGGCGGAGTTTTCGTCCTGAAGAGGGAAGGAATGAAGTCCAACCCCTACCTGGACAATCCCGACATCACCACAACTGACGGCGCTGTATACACCAAGAAAAATCCCGCCCTGATGACCAGGGAGATATCGGAACTTGCCAAAAGGTATGGCACCTATCAGTATCATATCACCAGCCTGAAGACGCTCAACCCCACCAATGCACCAGACCCGTGGGAAAGGAAGGCGCTGGAATCCTTTGAACGGGGAGTTGAAGAGGCTGCGGAAATCAGCAGACAGGATGACAGGAAAGTATACCGCTTCATGAAGCCTCTGTTCTATGAGAAAGGCTGCGTTGCCTGCCATGCCGAACAGGGATACAAACTCGGCGACGTCAGAGGCGGTATCAGTGTCATGCTGCCCTATAATGAAATTGAAACGGCCTTAAAGGACAACCAGCAGCGGATGCTGGGATTGGGCCTGTCCATCCTTCTGGTCATGGGTTTCACCTTTTATCTCCTGGTCTGGCAGTTGATGAAAAGGCTCAGCAATACGGTTGACCTGCTGGACAATGAAAAAAAGAAACTGGAAGAGACCCAGGCGTCGCTGCTCGACGAGAGAAACAAGCTCGACGACATCGTCAGCAGCATAGACGCCGACCTGCTCCTGCTTGACAGAGACATGAAAATTCTCTGGGTCAACAGAAAGCTGCGGGAAAGAAAGGCGTATGCTTCTGATGAACTCATCGGCAGGTTTTGCAACAAGGCTTACTGCAATATTGACGAAATCCCGGCCGACTGTCCCTCCAAGCTGGCCCTTGAAACCGGCAAAGCAGTTCACCAGGAGCATCCCATCACCCATCCGGACGGCACCACCCGCTTTTATGCCTTCACCTGTTCTCCGGTCAAGGACAGCGGCGGCAATATCATGCATATACTTGAACTGGTCCAGGATATCACCGAGAAAAAAAACCAGGAAGAAGCGTTTGAGGAACATGTGAGAGAACTTGCCCGGGCGCAAAAGGCCCTGCTTGAGAAAAACAGCGAACTGGAACGGTTCAATCAACTCTTTGTGGACCGGGAGTTTAAAATCAAGGAGTTGAAGGACAGGGTTCAAGCATTAGAGCAAGAAAAAAAACAGTAAGCGTTCACCAGCACCCCATCTGTACGCGCTCAGGGCAAGCGATATAGAGGGGCTATAATCACTCGCCCTGATCACGCACATCTGGGGCACTGCTAAACGCTTACAGGACGGAGGTTTCCGCAAACTTGTATCCATGATGAACGGTTATAAAAATAGTGACCGTTCACCGGTGTGAGAAATGCGGCTTAAGAAAAATTAAAACCATGAGAGAATACAGACTATCCATAATAATTGCCTGTATTTCAGCAGCGCTCTTCAGCCTGTTCTGCGCTAATACTCCCGCCGCGTCAGATCCTTTAACCGTCCGGGTGGGCGCTTATGAAAACAGTCCTAAGATCTTTACAGGTACGAGCGGAGAATATATCGGTATTTTCCCGGACCTCCTTGCCGACATTGCGCAAACTG
>DAOVSZ010000200.1 GCA_030627725.1 Desulfobulbaceae bacterium | reverse complement strand
CGTCGTCCAGAAATGTGTGTCCCTCAAGGATGATGACTCCCCGGAAGAGATAGCCTCCAAGGTCTTTGCAGCTGAATGCGAGGCCTTTCCCGAGGCGATTAATCTGGTGGGCGAGAAAGGTATAGATTATTTCTGGAAAAAGGAAGACTAACTGTGGCAACCCAAAGAAAAAGTCTGATGTCCTGTGAAGATATCGATCGGTCGCTGCACCGGATTGCTTTGCAGATCCTTGAAAAGAACCATGGTCTTGGAAACCTGGCAATTATAGGTATTCATACTGGAGGCGTTTACCTTGCAAACCGCATCCAGCGCATTATACAGGACCGGGAGAACATTTCCCTTCCTTCAGGGAGTCTTGACATTACCCTGTACAGAGACGACTGGAGCCTGGCCTCTCAGAATCCTATCGTAAAAAAAACCGATATTACCTTTTCGGTCGAAGGGCAGACCATCATCTTGATTGATGACGTCCTTTTTACCGGTCGCACCATCCGTGCAGCGCTTGATGCTATCATGGATTTCGGCAGGCCGTATTCAATCCAGCTGGCGACCCTGATCGACAGGGGGGGGCGCGAACTCCCGATCCAGGCCGATTATGTCGGAATGGAAGTGAACGTAGGCCCTAATGAACATATCCATGTTCTTCTGGAGGAAGACTCAGAGTGTGATGAGGTTGTTCTGCTGTCCCATTGAATAGTTACAAAAAAATGAGAATTTGAAGGGTGTAAGGAGACTCGGTTGAAGATGACCTGTCCTGAGAACAGACAGCCGGATATTGCGGATATCTGCGAGCGGGTGCGGCGAAAAAGAAAAGATTACATGTCGTATGATTTTTCGCGGATCAAAAACGATATCTTAAAGACATTTTTTGATCTGGCCCAGGAGTATGACACCCTGAAGGACCTGTGCCGGATATCGGTAGCAGTTCCCTATGAGTTCCTGAAGATCGAAAGCCGGCTGTATCTTCTGGATGATCATTCTGGTAATCTTGAACTGGTTTGCGACAGTCTGAATGGTTTTCAGAGGAAAAAGCAGAAGGCACCCGCTTACGTGCACTTGAGCAATGAACCATATCGGGCCGGCGGGTCGTATGTGGTGCCGATTAAACGAAAGGACTTCAAGGCGGGGGAATTCGCCGCCAGGCAGTTGGCAAAGCCGGTCCTGGGCATGTTCGAAGTCTTTCCCAACAGGAAATTGACCGATGATGACCGGTTCTTTTTCACCAAATATACCAACCGCGTGGGTTATAACATCTATAACCGGATGCTTGATCGTCAGAACATCCGGCATTTGAAGTTTATCAATAACCTGGTCCTTGACATTGAGCATAATGTCATCATCCCCAACATGTTCTTCAAATACCTTTTCAGGCAGCAGCAGAAAAGGATCAATGAGATGGATGAACTCAAGGCCGATGTAGAAGAGGTCCGGGAATCCAAAATCGGCCCTACCAGAGAATCATGCCAGGCTTTTATCGAGAGGATTGATGGACTGCACCAGGGTCTGGCCAAGAACCAGGAAGAGATCCAGAAACATCATGCCCAATTGAGCCTTTTTCTGGAGAGCCTTTTCAGGCGCGATCACTTTGTGCAGGGGCATCTTGTCCTCAGGCAACGGCCATGTTTTATCTGTAAGGAGATAATACGTCCTCAGCTGGAACATTTTTCTATCCGCTTTAAGGCGAGAGGGATTGAGATTGGGCATCCTCGTGACATGCAGAACGATGACATACCTCCTCTCATGGTGGATGTGGGGCTGCTTTCTCAGGTCTATGCCAACCTGTTCTCGAACGCGGTGAAATATACTGAAGAGATTATCGACCCGGGCCAGGGACCGAGAAAGGTTGTCGCCTACGGGCGTGAGGTCCTTCGCAACTACTTCGGGAACAAAAAGGATGGCATCAAGTTTAATGTCTTCTCGACCGGCAAACACTTAAGTGTGGAAGAGGCGAAGTCTGTTTTTGCAAGCGGATACAGGCGGGAGCGTGACAAGGACCATCCCGGCACAGGGCATGGCCTCTCCTTTATCAAACACGTTATCGAGATCCATTCAGGCCAGGTCGGGTATGAGCCGACCGGGCAGGGGAACAACTTCTACTTTATCCTTCCCATTCCTCCGGAAGGACCTGCTGATGACTCGGAACTTGATTAGGGACGGGAATTAAATAATTTTGTCCAAGTTATTTAATGTACGTTCCTAAACCACTGCACAAGATGGTTTCGCGGCTTCCCCGCAATGAAATCTTAATCAAACCAACCCACAAACTATTTCGTCTATTTTAAATTTCCGTAACAGGTTGCATGTCAATGACAACAAAGCATAAGACAATGCAGGAAGAGACAACAGACCGGAAAATGGAGTTGCTGGCGCCGGCCGGCACAATCGAGGTCTTTGAAACAGCGGTCAGCGAAGGCGCTGACGCAGTGTATATCGGCGCTCCCGCCTTGAATGCAAGGGCGCTTGCCAGGAATTTTACCATGGCGGAGATCGCTGCCATGATCACGTATGCTCATGAGAATGGGGTCAAGGTGTATGTGGCGATGAACAGCCTTGCAAGGGAAGATGAGATCAGAGAGGTTGTTGAAATGCTTGGCAGCCTGACCGCACTCAAGGTGGACGGACTGATTCTTCAGGACCTCGGGATCTATTCTCTTGCCAGGAAGTTTTTTCCGGAATTGAGGCTTCATGCCAGCACCCTGCTGACTGCGCATAACTCCTTTGGCGTGCAGCAGTTTTCAGAGATGGGGTTCAAACGGGTGGTGCTGTCCAGAGAACTGACGGTACGCGAGATCAGCGCAATCCACAGGAAGACCACCGTGGAACTGGAGGTCTTTATTCATGGCGCCATGTGTTTTTCATATTCCGGTCTTTGTCTTTTCAGCAGTTATCTGGGAGGCAAGAGCGGTCTGCGGGGTCGCTGCGTACAGCCTTGTCGCAGAAGATATTCCTGGGCAGGGAGGAAAAAGGGCGGTTCGGGGTATTTTTTTTCAATGAACGATCTTATGGGCATTGAGGCGCTGCCGATGCTGCAGGATGCCGGGGTGCGTTCGATCAAGATTGAAGGGCGGATGCGCAGCGCTCATTATGTGGGGTCGGTTGTAAAGGCGTACCGGCTGGCCCTTGACGCTCTAAACGGTGATGAACGGGCATTCGAGGAGGCCCGGAGGCTGCTTCGGGATTCTATGGGAAGAAAGTCGACCACCGGCTATTTTTTGGACTCTCAGCCCAGGGAACTCCTTTCTCCGCAGCATTCTGGAAATATCGGATTATTCCTTGGAAAGGTGAAAAGGGGGAAGAAGAAAAGCGCTTCTCTGACGGTTAAAGAGCCGTTTCAGGTCGGTGACCGGTTGCGGGTGCACCAGGAAAAGACAGGTGAGCGTGTTGCTTTTACCGTGAAGGCCATGAAAGTTGACGGCAGAAGCGTGCCTCGTGCTGATATCGGCGCTCAAGTCGATCTTGAGTTGCCGATAATGGCAGGTGTCGGGGACAGCCTGTACAAGGTCGATGTCGGGAGTCGAGGAAAGGGGAAAGATGGAGGTAAGAGCGCGATAGATCCCGATAGATTTGTCAAAAAAGTGAGGAAACTTGTGAATCCGGCACGGGTGGATCACATTGTCGGGGCCCTTATGCAGTCTGGTATATCAGGAAGCGGACATGGCAGAGGGCCGGATAAGCGGGGGGGGGGACAGCATACGGTTCGGAAGCAGCAGCATCCAGGCCATCCCAATCGTGGCAAGGGACGTAAAAAGGGTCTGCCTGTGGAATGGTGGCTCAAGATTGATGATATCGGGAAATTAAAAAATCATATTCCCAACCGGCCGAACCGTGTTGTGGTTGTTCTGGGCAGGCAGACGTTTTCACAGATCTCCAGGATGCGGAAGTATGTTGACCCGTATATAAGGGATATGGTGTGGGCCTTGCCGCCGGTCATTGATGAAGCGGATATCAGGACTTACGAAGAGTGGATCAGTCAGCTCGGCCGCAGGGGATTTCATGCCTGGCAGATTGCCCATGTCGGACAGCTGCAGTTTTTTAGGCAACGCGCCGCTTTTGCCGGAAGAGGGCGGAAAGGGAAAAAAAGGAAGAGCGATACGAGGCGCAAACGGTACACGCTTTTTGGCGATTATTCGCTCAATGCCCTGAATTCTCAAACCGTACGGGTCTTGAGAGAGGCAGGAATAAACAGAATCCAGGCCGCTCTTGAAACGGACAGAGCAAACCTTGCTGATTTATGCGGCAATGCGAAAGGAATTGACATCGGAATGACTGTATATGGGACGCCGCCGCTTTTCACTGCCCGTATTCAGGCGGATTATTTCCAGTATGACCGTCCGTTTGTAAGCCCGAAAGAAGAAACCTTTTTGTGCAAAAAAGCAGGCGCACATACTGTCGTGGTTTCGGAAAAGCCCTTTTCCCTGCTTTCGAAACTCCCTGAATTGGCCGCTCTCGGGGTCAGGTATGTTGTGGTGGATTTGACGAATATGCATGTGCGGAAAGGGGCAATGGAATCTCTTGTGAGGCAGCTTGAAGGGGTGGCGAAGCCCCAGCGACTCAGTATGTTTAACTATCAGGGAAAGCTGCTGTAAGGAAGGGGTTCAGGTATACAACAAGAAGAAAGATACACTCTGGCATCGCTTCGGGATTACGTTACTTGTTCAGTTTTCTGCGCCGCAAGGCAAGAATGGTAAAGCCTGTGCCCATGAGGAGCGCAGTAGCCGGTTCAGGTACTGGCGCCGTTCCCTGAGATCCGTAGATGTTGAAGCTGAGATCTACTGAAGCATAGAACCATTGCGTGTCAGTGCTGCTTACACCCGTATATGCCAGAAATTCCGTTACTGACAGGCAAAGCTTATCAATCTGGAAGCCGGAAAAGTCAATACCGCTATTGCCGGTCCCGTCGTTGTAAAATAACATTGCCTCAGAAGTGCCATATGAAAAATCGGTCAGCGAAGTAACGAACTCGTAGCCGATATTGTTATTGTCATTATCTGTGAGAAGGGAAACTACAGTGTTGAAGTTCGACGAGAATTGGTCGAGGGTCAACTCTAGATCAGAGTTGATATCGCCAGGAGTAAAAGAAAAGAGTTCAACACTTTCTGCATTTTCTGGTTCTATACTCAATTGGAAAGAGATATCCGGTATTGACTGCTCAAAGTTTTCTGGGAGAGAGCTTAGCGATTGGGAGATTTCGGCAGAAATGTCGACAGATGCAATTTCAATAAGGGTGGCATCGCTTCGTGGCGGGTTGAGAAACAGAACTGCGGACAATATGAATGTAAAAAGGAGAATGGAGCCGGGCCAGCGTTGGAATGGCCTTCTTGCCATATGAAGAAAGAGAGGCTGTTGCAAGTCAGTCATGGAGTTTCCCTCTGGATGCGCGTTGACCGGACTGATGCATTTGATGGATAGGAATCATTTTTTATAAATTTACTTAATTTTATAGGGAGGGAATTGTCAAGTTTAATTTTATGTCTTCAACATGTTATATTTGGCGAGAGGTAAGCGGCCTGTTTTTTTCCCCATATCAGACTTTATAAAAAAGAATGTTTTCAGCCGTCTGCTCTATAGTTTTTGTAAATATTCTGATACAATAACACGTAT
>DAOVSZ010000328.1 GCA_030627725.1 Desulfobulbaceae bacterium | reverse complement strand
TCCTTTTGCAAGAACTTTTAAAACTCCTGCCGTCAGGCCCTCGTCTTTACCCGGAAGACATCCCGACCGATGCCACGGAACGGTTTATTGTGGCGGAAATCATCAGGGAAAAGATCTTTCTTTCCACCGGTCAGGAGATTCCCTATTCCACGGCCGTGGTCGTTGACAGTTTCAAGGAGGATGAAGCAAAGAGACTTATCACGATCCATGCCACAATCTTTGTTGAAAAGGCCTCGCAAAAGGGAATCATGATTGGAAAAAAAGGGAAAAAACTCCAGCAGATCGGAATGAATTCACGCCGGGATATCGAGAATCTCTTGGGTGAAAAGGTCTTTCTCAAACTCTGGGTCAAGATCCAAAAGAACTGGACAAAGGATATGCGCTTTCTGAAAGAACTGGGGTTTTAAAGGTATTGAATTACATTTCAAGAAGGTTTATAAACACGAACAACTTTAAACTATCAGTTCCCCGCCTAACAGGGATCAGGAGCATATTATGACAGAGGTACGCGTACGTTTTCCACCCAGCCCGACAGGGTATCTTCATATCGGCGGCGCCCGGACCGCCATCTATAACTGGCTGTTTGCAAAGCAGCACAACGGCAAACTGATCTTGCGAATCGAAGACACGGATGCCGAGCGCTCCACCCAGGAATCCATTCAGGGTATTTTAGACGGCCTTGAATGGCTCGGGGTCACCTGGGACGAGGGTCCTTATTTCCAGAGCGAATTTGCCAACGACCACGTGGCGACGGCAAAGAAACTCCTTGATTCAGGCCATGCCTATAAGTGTTTCTGCACCAAGGAGGAGCTGGATGCAAAACGCGAGGCCGCTGCTGCTGCCAAGGGAGATTACAGGTACGACAAGACATGCCGCGGGCTGAGCGCCGAAGAAGCGGCGGAAAAAGAAAAGCAGGGATTGCCGTATGTTGTCCGTTTCAAAGCGCCGGAAGGAGACGGTGCGGTCGGTTTTGACGATAAGGTCTACGGCAGGGTTGAAAGGTCCTATGATGATATTGAGGACTTTGTCATTGTCCGCTCAAACGGCAAACCCCTCTACCTTCTCTGCAACGTTGTGGATGATATCAGAGACAGAATCACGCACATCATCCGCGGCCAGGACGGTCTTGTCAACACACCGCGGCAGATCCTGATCTATGAAGCGCTGGGAGTTACGGCCCCGGTCTTTGCCCATATGCCGCTGACCCTTGATCTGAAGAAGGCGAAAATATCCAAACGGAGTCATGGCGAGATCGTTGCGGTCCAGTTCTACCGGCAGCACGGCTTTCTCCCCTGGGCGCTCTGCAACTTTCTCGTGTTGCTCGGCTGGTCAACAACGGATGATCAGGAGATATTCTCGCGTGAAGAGATGATCAACGCCTTTTCCCTGGAAAGGATCAACCGCGCAAACTCGATCTTCAACTACCGGAAAGGGGACCCGAAATTCTTCACCGATCCCAAGGCGATCAACATGAACGCCCATTATCTCAGGACCATGCCGGTTGAAGAGCTGGCGCCGCTGGTGAAAGAAGAGTTTGTAGCAGACGGCATCTGGGATGCGGCATACGACAACGACAAAAAAGAGTGGTTTTTGAAAACTCTGGACCTGATCCGCGACCGGTTCCACACCCTCAAAGACTTTGCGCAGGCAGGACGGGCCTATTTTGCCGATGATTATGAATTTCAGCCAAAGACGGTCAAAAAGAACATCCTCAAACATCCGGACCTTAAAGAGTGGCTCCCGCAGCTTGCGGAACGTTTTGAGGAGATATCCGATTTCACCAAAGAGGAAGTGGAACGGGTGACCCGCGAGTTTGCAACTGCACTCGACATAAAGCCCGGCATCCCGATCAACGGCATCCGGGCCTCGGTAACCGGTCAGCTGGCCGGCCCCGGACTCTTCGATGTTGTGCTCGCCATCGGCAAGGAGCGTGTGATCGAGCGGATGAAGAAGGTCGCTCAACTCTACTAAAAAATCTATCTCTCAGGTCAGAAATTCTTGTTATGACACCGGTGTGTAATATGCCAGACACAGCCGGGTATATAATGTCTGTTTGCCAAAAAGATGATTGGAGGGAGCTGAAGGGTTGAAGGTTCTCACCTCACTCCTCTCACCTCACCCCTCACTCTTTTCATCCAGCGCCTCCCTGACGGCATTGGCCATATCTCTTCTTGTCACCGGTTTCATCAGAAGTTTTTTGATGCCGATTTTCACGGCTTTTTCAGCGTCTATCAATTCACTGAATCCGGTGCAGAGAATTATCGGCAGGGCAGGCTTGGTGCGCAACAGTTCCCGGGCCAGCTCCACCCCGGTCATGTGGGGCATGGACATGTCTGTTATGAGCAGATCGTATAAATCAGGCTGTGTCTGAAACATCCTGAGAGCGTCCCGGGTGTCAGACACGGGTGTTACCGTATAACCAAGAATTTCCAGCAGTTGTTTCTCTGTATTGACAATCATCTCTTCGTCATCAACCAACAGGATATGCTCTTTTCCGCCTGGCAGCGGTTCGGCTGCGGCAGTCTCAAGGGGCTCGTGCGCCAATTTGATCCGGGGGAAATAAACATGGAACGTGCTTCCCTTGCCCGGTTCGCTGTATGCGCTGATATGGCCGCCATGGTCTTTGACAATGCCGTGGACAACGGCCAGGCCCAGGCCGGTGCCCTTTCCTTTCTCCTTGGTGGTAAAGTAGGGGTCAAAGACCCTTTCCAGTGTTACCCGGTCCATTCCGGCGCCTGTGTCACTCACCTCAAGGTTTATGTATGGGCCGGGGGGCAGCGCATGGGAACCGTCTTTACCGTCTTTACTGTCTTTAATGTCAATTGTTATGGGATT
>DAOVSZ010000027.1 GCA_030627725.1 Desulfobulbaceae bacterium | reverse complement strand
TTACCAGGGCCTCGGAGCAGCTCTTGATCAGCCAGCCAACGGTGAGTGAGCATATCAGGAACCTTGAAGCGGAACTGGGAATTAACCTCTTTGACAGGACCGGACGCGTTGTTATCCCGACAGAGGAGGCGGAACGTTTTTATCCGCGAGCGCTTCGGATTCTCGATGATGTGGAGAAACTCAAAAGCGACATTGTTTCTACCGGCAACCGGGTAGAGGGGAATGTCGTTGTCGGCGCCAGCACGATCCCGGGTACCTATCATCTACCGTCAATGGCGGTAGAATTCAAGCGGCGGCACCCTGCCGTCTCATTTGAAATCCGGATCGAGGATTCAGAAAAAATTTCCAAAATGGTGCTTGATCATCATCTGCTTCTTGGGGTAGTCGGCGCCAGGCTTTCGAAACAGCAACTTGATTTCCAGCCTATAATCGAGGATGAACTTGTGCTCGTAACCGGGGAGCGGAAAGGGGTTCTGCGATGTGCGAACGCAAACGAACTGCTCACACTTCCTTTTCTTATCCGTGAAAAGGGGTCCGGGACCAGAAGATGCATGGAGGGTTTTCTTGCACAGGCCGGCATAGAGATAAGCAGGCTGGATATTGTCGCGACACTCGGTTCAACAGCTTCGGTGAAAGAGGCGGTCAAGTCTTGTCTCGGGGTCTCGATATTGTCCAGACTTGCAGTTGCAGAAGAGCTTGCCCGGGGACAGCTCAGAGAGATACCGATAAGCGGCCTTACAATGAAGCGGGATTTTTTCATGGTCCGCCATACCAAACGAACCCTTCCTCTTCATTATCAGCTCTTCAGTGAATACCTTATGTCCGCATAATGCAGGCCAGTACGTTGAAACCTCTCCATATCCGTCAGGTTGTTATTGACCCTCCTCTTATACTTGCGCCAATGGCAGGAGTGACGCATATTGCCTTGCGCCAGCTTATTGCCGGTTTTGGCGGCTGCGGGCTTTATGTCTCTGAGATGCTTTCTTCCCGCCGGGTCCTGCATGAAAAACCGGCAACTTCTTTTTTTATCAATTTCCTGCCGAACGAGAGGCCTTTTTTTTATCAGCTCATGGGGAATGACCCGGAGAGTATGGCAGGCGCGATTTGCCACCTGGAAAATGTCTGGGAGGAGACCGGACAAGGTCCTGACGGTTTTGATATTAACATGGGATGCAGCGCTCCTGTGATCCGGAGACAAGGGTGTGGTTCAGCGCTTATGCGTGATCCTGCCGTGGCAAGAAAGGTGGTGGCAGTCTGCAGGAAGGTGACCGAACGACCGCTGACCGTCAAGATCCGGCTCGGCTGGAAAGAGGATTTTGAAGAGACGGTACGTTTTTCGTTAATGCTTGCAGAGGAGGGCATAGATGCGGTGACGCTCCATCCTCGCCTTGTCAGAGAGAAACTGAAGCGAAGGGCCCGCTGGCAGTACGTGGGGATGCTGAAGAAGGAGTTGTCAATACCGGTGATCGGCAACGGTGATATAGCTTCATTTCGGGACGTCTACACCCGTCTGGAGGAGTCGGAATGTGACGGTGTCATGATAGGCAGGGCAGCAGCGGCCATGCCCTGGATCTTTCAGAAGACAATTGAGCCTGAAAGATCTTTCACCGTTCATCTTGATGAGACATACCTGCTTTTCGTCGGTTTGCTTAAAGAACATTTTCCGGCTGAGCGCAGATTAGGAAGGCTGAAGGAGTTTACGCATTATTTTGCGCGGAACTTCAGGTTCGGGCATTATCTTGCGTCAGTGGTCCAGACGGCGGAGACAGTTGATGAGGCGGTTTCTCGAGCGATGGATTATTTTGCGAAACATTCTTCAGAAATTTCCATAGCAGTGTGATTTATCTGGAAAAAATGGAGTTCGCGTGTAATACTTTAGCTCTGAGCTAGTCAAAGATATTCGAAATCCGAGGTAACTATTCAGCGTAGGCGAGAAACATGCCCAAACTCCAGACCGTAACTGTTCAGCAGTGCTCCAGATGTGCACAAGCAGGCTGGAGAACTATAGTAGTCCTATGTGAACCAGCCTGATCGTGTGCAGATGGGGTGCTGCTGAATAGTTACAATCCGAAATCCAATGCAGACATCGTGATGAGAGAAAAACCAAGCAGCAAACGCGGAGACAAGGAGCCGGTTATCACGATCAGGGACCTTGATTTTTCCTATGAAGGGATTCCGGGGCTTGCCGGAGTGAATCTGACCGTTGAAGCCCATGATTCCGTCTGCATTGTCGGTCCTAACGGCGGCGGTAAGACAACGCTTATAAAGCTTATTCTCGGTCTTCTGCAGCCGGACAGGGGTGAGATTCGGCTTTTTGGCGGCAACCCCCGGGTTACGCGTCTTCAGGTCGGATATGTTCCTCAATATGCTCGCTATGATCCGCTTTTTCCTGTTACTGTCCTTGATGTTGTTCTGATGGGCCGGCTAGGGGGGAATCGCAGCGGCCGTTATGCGAGGTCTGACCGAGAGGCGGCGCTTTCGGCCCTGGAAGAGATGCGGCTCATCGATACCGCTGACCGTTCCTTTGCAACACTTTCCGGCGGTCAGCAGCAGCGGGTCCTGATTGCCCGGGCCCTGGCATCAGCTACCAGGATGCTCATTCTTGATGAACCGACCGCCAATATCGATGCAAAGACAGAGGTTGATCTCTTTGAGCTCCTGCAGGAATTAAACACCAGGATGACCATTTTGATGGCCACCCATGATCTTGGTTTTGTGTCTCAATTCTTCAAGTCTGTTGTCTGTGTCAACCATCAGGTCGTGGTCCATCCGACCAGCCTGATTACAGGGGAAGTCATCCAGGAGATATACGGGGGTGATTTCAGGATGGTCCGCCACGATCATCGCTGCGCGGAAGGGGGGCACGAGCATGGCTGATCTGCTGGCACTCCTCACTGATCCTGATGTCTCTTTTTTTCGTTATGCCTTTTTTGTCGGCATTCTTGCAAGTATCTCCTTCGGCATTGTCGGGACCTATATTGTCACCCGGAGGATAACCTATATTGCAGGCGCTATTTCCCATTGCGTACTCGGTGGCATCGGGGTCGGGCTTTATTTACAGAGAAAGGTCGGTATTGCCTGGTTTGACCCTTTATACGGGGCCATATGCGCGGCCTTGGCTGCCGCAATTGTTATCGGCCTGGTTAGTATGTATGCCAGGCAGCGTGAGGATACGGTCATAGGCACGTTATGGGCGGTCGGCATGGCTGTCGGCCTGCTTTTTATTGCCAAGACACCTGGCTTTGTTGACCCTATGAGCTATCTTTTCGGCAATATCCTGCTCATCTCACAGAAAGACCTGTGGCTGGTGACTGCCCTGGACCTGCTCGTTGTCGGCATTGGCGGCTTTTTTTACAACACGCTTCTTGCAGTCTGTTTTGATGAGGAGAATGCGAGGCTACGGGGGATTCCGGCGGGACTGTATTATATTGTCCTGCTCTGTATGACCGCGCTTACCATAGTTCTTCTGGTGAGAGTCGTTGGAATCGTGATGGTCGTGGCGCTTCTGACCCTGCCGGCGGCAGTTGCCAATCATTTTGCCAGGAAGATGTGGCAGATGATGGTGGTGGCGGGAATATTATGTATGGTATTTATTACCTCCGGGCTTGCGGTCAGTTATTCCTATGATCTGCCGAGCGGACCCACGATCATTCTGATTGCCGGGGCGGTCTATCTGGCGGTTGCGGCCGGGAGCAGGTGCCGGCGGCTGTTTCAGTAGTTTTCGAATGATGGTCTCACAAGTTCGTTTCCATGAGAATTCATCAAGAATAGTTACGTTAATGACGATTGATTATTTTTTCTTCTTTTTGCTGTCCCCTGTCCCCTCTCCCCTGTCCCCTGGTATCATCGGTCGTTTTCTGCCAAGGACATTGATGAGTTTTGATCCGACCAGAGATGTTTCCTGCATTTTTCTTAGCTGGTCGCTCTTCTTGACCCCATTAATATTGATGATAGTCAACTTCTCGGGTCCGTTCCCATAGGCATTTGTAAGATCGATAATGCCACCGATAATGACCAGTCGTCCTTCACGTATCCTGTATTTATAACGGTTGGTCGCCAGTTCAACCTGATAGTCAACATTACGTTCAACATTATACAGTTGTCTGGTCTCGAAATCTGCTTCCGCTTCATCTTCCTCGGCGGGTTGAGAAAGTGGAATATGGAGGTGGTCAAGGTCTCTGCGGATGTCTTCCGGCATTTTCCGGTATCCATTCATGAACATACTGACAGCGCTGTTGTCTGTATTGCCGGTGATCAGAAGGACGGGGGTCAGGAGTTCAAGGACGCCATAGTCTATAGCGCCGGCAGACAGGACCAGTTGGTTCCCCAGGTTGCGGACCGCATAGAGTCTGTTCTGCGGGTTGGCGAGAATGAGATTCGCCTGTATCCTGTCATCGGAATCCGCCAGCCAGGTTATGTAAGGGACATGAGGTTTTTCAGCACGAGGGGAGTGAAGAACGCTGTTTTTTGTTGCTGTACTGTTGGAGGTGACAATCTCCTTAATAATCTGATACGGCGGCATTCCGGCGCGCAATTTTTTTACAGGCAGCATTTTAGTCTGACATGGCCCGGGGAACAGCAGAAGCAAGGGGAGAGTCAGGATGATGGTTACGAGCATCTTTTTCATGTGCCTGCACCTCTTATCAAATTGGTGTGAGTGTGGTCGAAATTTAGAATTCTTCCTTTTCTTCATTATCGAATTATATACGAATTTCTAAAGTTAAAATTGATTATAAATCCGGAAAACCAGTCTTGACAAAGAAATAAGCCATACTTATTGTTGCAAACAATTCGGGAAACATGTGGTTTTTCTTTTGATTTAATCGATGTTGCGGCCCGTTCTCGGCTCTGCAGGATTGAATGTACGTTTGATGTAACTATTCAGCAGGAGGAAGTAGTGGCGCCAAGAAAAAAAGCAGCCGTGAAAAAAGAGGTTGCAGAGAAGAAGAATATATCTGTTGAGGAGGAGAGTGAAGAGACCTTGCTTGAGGAAGAAGCCGCAGTAGCAGAGGATGCGCCGGAAGAGCATGAAGAGGCTGGAGACACTATTGAAAAATGCAGGGAAGAGACTGCCGAGCTCCAGGATAAACTGCTCCGCCTTGCCGCTGAGTTTGAGAATTATAAGAAGAGAATGGATCGGGAGAAGAGTACCGCTCTGAAATTTGCAGAAGAAAATATCTTGAAGGAGCTGCTCCCTTCGCTCGACAACCTCGAGCGTGCAGTAGAACAGGGCCGGAATACCGATGATATTGCGGTCTTACAGGAAGGGGTTGAAATGATAATGGACAACCTCTTGTCGGTCCTGAAGAAATTCGGCCTGGAATCTGTTGCAAGTCTGGGTGAGCCCTTTGATCCGAATTTTCATGAGGCGATGGTCATGGAGGCGAGCAGCGAGGTGCCGGAGAATCATGTCCTGCAGGAATTTCAGAAAGGCTACATGCTCAAGGACAGGTTGATCAGGGCGGCAAAGGTTGTTGTGTCCAAGGGAGATACGGAAGAATAGTAACTCTTCAGCAGCACCCCATCTGCACACGATCAGGCTGGCTCACATAGGCCAACTATAGTTCTCCAGCCTGCTTGTGCACATCTGGGGCACTGCTGAACAGTTACAGGATGGTGTTTAGGCCATGTATTTGGCTCCACCTGAATAGTTACGAATAAAATATATTTTTTGTTTACGGGTACTGGGGAAAAATATTCGTTTTTTCGGTACTCTTACTTTTAAGGAGCATTATCTATGAGTAAAATAATCGGAATTGATTTAGGTACGACAAATTCTTGTGTGTCGGTTATGGAGGGCGGCGACCCCAAGGTCATTGCCAATATTGAAGGCAACAGGACCACGCCGTCGGTAGTGGCCTTTACCGACGCCGGAGAAAGGCCGGTGGGGCAGGTGGCAAAAAGGCAGGCGGTCACTAATCCGACCAAAACTCTCTACGCTATAAAACGCCTTATCGGACGGAAGTTTACAGATCCGGAAGTGACCAAAAGTATAGAGGTGAGCCCGTTCAAGATTGTTAAAGGAAATGAAGGGGATGTTGTTGTCGAGGTTGAAGGGAAAACCTATGGATCAGCTGAAATTTCAGCCATGATCCTCGGCAAGATGAAACAGACCGCCGAGGAATATCTTGGCGAAGATGTGACGGACGCGGTTATTACTGTTCCGGCATATTTTAATGACAGCCAGCGCCAGGCAACAAAAGATGCCGGCCGTATTGCCGGACTGAATGTCCAGCGTATTATTAATGAACCGACAGCCGCCTCTCTGGCCTATGGCCTTGATAAGAAGACTGAGGAAAAGATTGCGGTCTTTGACCTTGGCGGCGGTACCTTTGATGTCTCTATCCTCGAGATCGGTGACGGCGTTTTTGAGGTGAAATCCACGAATGGCGATACCTTTCTTGGTGGCGAGGATTTTGATATGCGAATCGTCACCTGGCTGGCGGACGAGTTCAAACGTGACCAGGGTATTGATCTCAGGCAGGACAAGATGGCGCTGCAGCGTCTGAAAGAGGAGGCGGAAAAGGCAAAAATGGAACTTTCCACCACCATGGAGACGGACATTAACCTGCCGTTTATCACTGCTGACGCCACCGGACCGAAACATTTGAATGTCAAGCTTACCAGGGCGAAGTATGAGACCCTTGTTGCCGACCTTGTTGAAAGGACCGTTGGCCCGTGCAAGACAGCTTTGAAGGATGCCGGTCTTTCTCCATCGGAGATTAACGAAGTCATTCTCGTAGGCGGTATGACACGCATGCCCATGGTCCAGGAGAAGGTCAAGGAGATCTTCGGCAAGGAACCGCACAAAGGTGTCAACCCAGACGAGGTCGTTGCAATCGGAGCGGCCATCCAGGGCGGTGTCTTGAGAGGGGACGTCAAAGATGTTCTGCTGCTTGACGTAACCCCTCTTTCGCTCGGTATTGAGACCCTGGGCGGCGTCACAACCAAGCTCATCGAGAAAAATACAACCGTTCCGACCAAGAAAAGCCAGGTCTTTTCCACTGCCGCCGACAATCAGCCTGCTGTTTCCATTCATGTCCTGCAGGGTGAGCGCGAGATGTCCCAGGATAACAAGTCGATCGGCCGTTTTGAACTGACCGATATCCCACCCGCCCCCCGCGGCGTGCCGCAGGTTGAGGTCACCTTTGACCTTGATGCGAACGGTATCCTGCATGTGTCTGCCAAGGACCTTGGGACCGGAAAGGAGCAATCGATCAGGATTACAGCCTCAAGCGGTCTTTCCGAGGAGGAGATCGAGAGGATGCAGAGCGATGCCGAGGCTCATGCTGACGAAGACAAGAAGCGGAAAGATCTTGTCGAGGCCAAGAACCAGGCCGATTCCCTTGTCTATGCAACTGAAAAGAGTTTGAAAGAAGTGGGCGACAAGGTTGATGAGGAAACAAAGAGCAATGTTGAAAAAGAGATCGAAAATGTCAAGAAGGCGATTGAGACAGACGATCTTGATGCAATAAAAAAAGCAACCGAAGCTCTGACCCAGGCATCTCATAAATTAGCGGAAATCATGTACAGCAAGGCGACCCAGCAGGAGCAGGCAGGCGGCGACGAACAGGCCGGGGGGCCTGGCGCCGGCGCTGATAAAGCCTCTGATAAGGCCGCCGGCAATGACAAGGATGACGATGTGGTGGATGCTGATTTCGAAGAGGTAAAATAAAGCGGTCGGAACCGAAGACAAAACAGTTTTTCGACTCTTCAGGGAAGCGCATGGGAACACCTTTTTGCGCTTCCCTTTTTTTCTGCGGTCTCTGTGACCTCTGTGTGAGTTTTTTTATAAAAGAGGATAAGATGAAGATACTTTCTGGAATTCAACCGTCAGGGAAGCTGCATGTCGGCAACTATTTCGGCATGATGCGTCCGATGATCAACAATATGGAGCGTGGAGAGCTCTATGCCTTTATCGTTGACCTCCATGCAATGACGTCAGTGCATGACCGTGAGGCGTTGGCACAGGGCACCCTGAATGCGGCAGCAGATTTTATTGCCCTCGGGCTTGATCCGGAAAAGTGTATTTTCTGGGTGCAGTCGGACGTGCCCGAGGTCACGGAACTGACCTGGATTCTCTCAACTCTGACCCCGATGGGACTCCTGGAGCGTTGCCATTCCTATAAGGACAAGATCGCAAAAGGAATTGCAGCAAGCCACGGACTGTTTTCTTATCCGGTCCTGATGGCTGCCGACATGCTTATGTATCAGGCGGAAAAAATACCGATAGGAAAGGACCAGAAACAGCATGTCGAGGTGGCTCGAGACATTGCAATAAAGTTTAATAATACCTTCGGAGACACCTTTGTCCTCCCTGAACCGGAGATCGATGACGACGTGGCAACGGTCCCGGGTCTTGACGGTCAGAAGATGTCCAAGTCCTACGGTAACACCATAGGTATATTCCTTGACGCAAAGGCGCTTAAAAAAAGGGTCATGGCCATTGTTACGGATTCCGCCCCGGTTGAGGACCCCAAGGATCCGGACAAGTGCAACCTGTACAATATCTTCAAACTCTTCGCCCCGGCGGACCGTCTTCAGGAAGTCCGTGACCTGTATATAAACGGCGGCGCAGCCTACGGCAGGATCAAGCTTGAACTGGTTGATATTCTGTGGGAGAATTTCCGTGAAGCACGAGAAACCCGAGAACGCCTGCTCGCTGATCCGGCCTCACTGCGTGAGGTCCTTCGAAAAGGGGCTGAAAAGGCAAGGGCCAAGGCTACTGTTACCTTGGACTTGGTCAGGGAAAGGGTTGGCTTGAAGTATTTAGTGCGTTTCCTGTGCGTTGCGCGTTTCGAGTTAAAAAATCTTTTCGTATTCCGATGTACACGTTATCGTCACCCTGACCCCTGACCCCTGACCCCTAACCCCTGAACCCATTACTCTCCCTTCTTCTCAATCAATGTCCCCGGCTTTATAGCCTCAGGCCCGAATCGGTTGCCGATTGTATCCACAGCTTCGTAGAGTTCAGAGCGTTTCCGACCAGTTTTTTCTTCCTCGAAAAGAGAGATTTGTCTCATTTCCGTTCCTTCGGTGAGGTTCGACAGGGAGATTCCAAGGAGACGTACTGGTCTTTTTCCTGCCTCAGATCTTTCGAGAAGGCTGCAGCTTTCGTGAAAAATCTTCCGGTCATCATTTGTGGCAGAAGCAAGTGTCCGTGACCTGGTAATCTGTTTGAAATCGTTGTATTTGACCTTCAGGGTGATGGTTTTTCCGGCCATGCCGTAATTGCGCAGACGTTTTCCCACCTTTGTTGTCAGAAAAAGCAGCTCTTTTTTGATTTTTTTCATTTTGACGAGGTCAATGGCAAAGGTCTCTTCATGACCGACCGATTTAATGGTCCGTTCCGGTATGACCTCACGCTCGTCAATTCCCCGGGAAGCGAGAAAGAGATGCTCTCCCTGCTTTCCGAACGCGCTCGTCAGCAACGCCATGGAAAGGTTGGTGATATCTCCAATGGTGTTGATGTTCATGAGCGAAAGGGACTTTCTTGTTGCTTTGCCGACTCCCCAGAGTCTCTTGATAGGGAGGGCTGCCAGAAAATTTTGCTCCTGCCCCGGTGGGACAACGGTGAGGCCGTCCGGTTTTTCCTGATCTGAGGCGATTTTAGCGAGCAACTTGGAAGCGGCAACACCTGCTGAGACAGTAAGGCCTGTCTCTTTTTGCACCCGCATCTTTATTTCTTTCGCTATCTCTTCCGCCGGACCGAAAAGTTTCGTGGAATCTGTTACATCCAGGAATGCCTCGTCAAGAGAGATCGGCTCCACCAGGGGGGTGTAGGTGCGGAAAATTGCCATGATCCGGGAAGAGATTTCTTTGTACCTGCTCATGCGTACCGGCAGAAATATCCCGTTAGGACACTGTTTTTTTGCCGTTACAACCGGCATGGCCGAGTGCACGCCGTACTTCCTGGCTTCGTAAGAGGCTGCGGACACAACTCCTCTGTTCGAACTTCCCCCGACAATAACAGGTTTGCCGGCAAGAGACGGGTTATCGAGTATCTCAACCGAGGCATAGAATGCATCCATATCAAGATGAATGATTTTCTGGTCTCTCGTTTGCGGGGTATTAGAAGTCATTATTTTGACGATATGTCCTGGCGCGATAAAGAAGCTGGGAAAAAAATCACTCATCCCAATCTGTATCCAAACTTTTTATTTATTAAAAAAGGATAAATTAATTTTTTTATAGTACATTATTTTTTTTGCCAAAGAGATAAGTTATTTGAAAATAGTTGTATTTACAAAGCGTTATTGTGTCAGTTCAGGAGGGAATATTTTTTTGTTCAACGAAAGAATTTGTTTTGGTTCGACCGGATGGCAAAAAAATTGCATTAATTACAACATAATTAAAGATGAGGACAATTTTTCCGACTATTCATATAGAAGGAGAAGAAAAAGGTATGAAAGATACAATAACATTTTCTACACCAGAAAAAAGCAGGAAGGTCTCGATTCCTTTACATATGGACAGCCTGATGGCGGAACTTGACGTATGCCGGAGAAAGGCTGAACGTTTATCTCTGATTAATGAACTGCACACAAGACTTGCCGGCGTCAATGATCTTCCTGGAATTATTGAGGCCTTTTCGGTCTGGCTGATGCCGCAGGCGGGACATGACCTGATTGCATACAATAACGCATCCAGAGAACGGACACATATGTTCTGCTCCTGTCATGGCCCGCAGCGTCAGGATGTTATGTCGGTTGCGAAAAAGCTCTTTGAGAAGATCTCGGACAAAGAAGCTGTCCGCAGTACCCTGATGGATGGGTATTATCTGACGTATTGGAAAACCGGGCTTATCAAGGACAGGGGCGTTCTGCTTCTGCTGCGGGAGGAAAATGATTTTACCCCTGATGAGTGCCGGATAATTGAAGAAGGCCTTGAAGTCCTTCATGGCCCTTTGCGGCGGGCCCTTGATTACGAAGATCTTTTTGAGCAGGCAAGCAAAGATTCTCTTACAGGTCTTGCAAACCGTCGCGTTTTCGAGGAGATGATAGGCCCCTTGCTTGACCGAGCAATCCGTCATGATCATCCGATCAGTCTCGCCAGTATGGACCTGGACAGATTCAAACAGATTAACGATACCTTCGGCCATGTAGAAGGGGACCTTGTCCTGCAGAAGGTGGCTGAGGCCATGCAGGATTCGGTTCGCAGCACCGATCTTTTGGTAAGGATGGGCGGGGATGAGTTCCTTCTCGTTCTTCCTGATACGGACCTGCAGTCAGCCCAGAATCTGGCAGAGAGGGTATGCGCCAATGTTGACGAAATGAATATCCGTTCGAATGAAACCGACAGGCTTGGTGTCAGCATCGGGTTGGTCCAATGGCAGCGTGGCATGACCAAGGACGATTGGATCCAGCGCGCTGATGAAGTCCTGTACCACGCAAAGTCCACCGGCCGTTCAAAGGTGTGTGTCGCGTAAGCGTTCACAGGCACCCCATCTGCTTTGTCATCGGCCTGTTCTCATAGCACCAGTATAGCTCACAGGCCTCTTTCGCGCATCTGGGGCACCTGTAAACGCTTACAGGATGGGAGTAGAACCGAAAGTTGGTTGCCTATCTCTGTGAACGGTTATTGTGTCGCGTAAATTTGAAGGCAGAAGGCAGAAGGCAGAAAACAGAGAGCAGAATTTTTTAAAAAAAACAAAATGCTGTGAAAAGGCATGAAGAGCTTCCCCCGCTTTTCATGCCTTTTGTGCGTCAGGGACAGAGCTGAAAGCGGAGGGTATAATACCCCGCAGCTTGCTGCGGAATTTTGGGTCCGGGGCTCGAAGTCGGAGTTTATGCCCTTGAGGGTGCTTATCTGCCCCGTGGTTCAATAAGAGAAAGTCAACGAAGTCAATATAACGTCTTTTTCTCCGCACACTTTACAGGCAGCATGCAAAAGGTATCCCCAGTAATTTTTCGTCATAGAGGCTCACGCGCTCATCGTTATTTATGACAATTCCGTATTGACATTTATGTTCCTTGATAAAATCTCGTATTCCTCGAAGTTCACGCAAGGAAACTTTTTGGCCATATTTGATTTCAATGGGGAGCAGACCGAATTCTCCGTCAAGAATCAAATCAACCTCGGCGCCACCACCTGTACGATAGTGATAATAGTCATAAGAAGTGCCTAACGCATTGAGTCCCCGCAGAATCTCTTCAATAACCATTCCTTCCCAGGATCGTCCCATTACGGGATGAGCCAGAAGGTCATTGATGGTGGTAACGTGAAGGAAAAAATGAAGAATGCCTGTGTCTCTCAGGTATCCTTTGGGATGTTTCACAATCCGTTTGGCAGCGTTTTTTTCATATGGTGGAATGTGGCGCCAGATGAATGTACCATGGGCTATATGAAAATACTCTCTTGCTGTCGGTTGCGAGACTCCAAGGGTCCTGGCAAGATCTGAGTAATTAATAATTGTGCCGGACAAATTACTGAGCATCTGGAGAAAAAGAGTGAATTTCTGTCTATTCAGCCCAGGGAAAAGTCTCAGGATATCTCGGTTGAGATAGGTCTGAACATAATTTTGCATCCATAATTTTGTAAAGCGTGGGTTGTTGCGTATCCATGGTTCCGGATATCCTCCTCTAAACCAGAATTCGTGTTGTTTTTGGAGGATAGCAGCAGGGATCTTTAATTTCTGGAAATCTTCAATAGTTGCACGGTTGCTGATAAGCTTGGCTATTTCGGGAGTTAAGTGTTGCTGGGTTTCGGCAAAGGTGAATGGGGCCAATTCCAGGATTGCCACTCTCCCTGCGAGACTTTCGGAAATGGAACGGACAAGTTCCGGAGAACTGGAACCGGTAATAATGAATCTGCCGGGTTGCGCTCTGTCGGCATCAATGGCGACACGGAGACTTGTGAAGAGTTCAGGGAGAAGCTGTGCTTCATCAATGGCCGTGTGGTTTGGGTGTAGTCGAAAAAAGAGGTCTGGGTCTCTAGAGATGATCTCGAAATCGCTGCTCTTTTCAAGATCAAAAAGTTGCCATTGTGAAGACAGTTCTTGCAGGAGGGTTGTTTTGCCGCATTGACGCACGCCGATCACGGCAACACAGGGAAACAACTCCAAAAGCTCTAGTAATATCTTTTGATACATTCGTTCCATAGCGCCCATTTTAAAACGTTCTCTTTGAAATTGCAAGGTATAAACCGTCAGGAATTAAAAAGAATGGTGCTACAGTTGTTAAAAAAATTAGCTATAAACAAGACATTGGGGGGTACAAAAGAATGTCACCGAAGTCAACAATGTGATGACTTTCCTGAAGAGCTTCCCCGCTCTTCATGCCTTTTGTGTTTCACGAGGCAGCGCTTTGGTCTTTTCATAGTGTTGAACAGAAAACCGACTGCAGTCATCCCTACAGAATTTGTAGCTCTCTCTTCGGCTTTTGATGGAACGCTGTTGTGAGTTTTTCCACCTGGAGCCGTCCGAGCGTTATCTGCAGGGATTCCTTTTTCTCTTTTGCCAGTTTGAACCAGTTGAACACTTCTTCTTTGAGTTTCTCTTCTCCCACGCTTTTTAAGGCCCCTGGCGAATCGATGGGGTTATCCATCTTGCCGGAGTTGATAAATGTCCACATACCGTCTTTTTGTGAGACGATTCCAGTATGGCCGCGGGATTGAAGTGAAAAAGAGAGAATATTTCCTTTCTCCAGAAGAGGCTGCAAGTCCTCATAGGCTTCACTGGCCTGGGATCTGGCGTTGCTGACCCAGTTAATGGATTTTGAGTATGTCCGGGCGCCTGATGCCTCGATGATCCCTTCACCGTTAAAAAAGGTATTTCGCGGCAGCCCTTTATCAACTGCCATGTTCACGAGTTGTTGCCTGAGGCCGCCGTGTCCCATGTATCGGACTCCCATTTCACGAAGCCCCCTGAGAATCAGATCGTAACAATCAATTTCTTCATAGGGTCTTCCGTAGTATGGTTTGACAGCCGAGGCAAGGCTTGTAGAGACAGAGACATCTTCATAGGAGTTAAATCCGGGCGGTCTCTGTTTGGCTGTCTTGGCAATAAAGGGGATTGATTGCGGGATGAATGGCGGTTTTTCCCAGCTTAGCTCAAGGTCCTTCTTGTTGATATACACTTCCGTTCCTGGAGGAATTTTCGTAAATGGTTTGTCGCTGTTCAGTTTTGCGTGAACAATCTGCCAGATATGGTTTTTATAAACCGGGTCCGACGTTATCAAATCAGAGATGGTTGGGGTTTCAGCCGAGATTTTGCCTAAGAGAATAGTTTCCTCGGCTCTGTTTGTTTTGTTTTGAGTAGGGATATATTCCGAAACCAATCGTGGATCTGAACGTATAAGAGGCTGTTTTGCATCCGTTGTGTTTTTGTAATCAGTTTTCAGGCGGAGTCCATCAAGAGGTGATACTGATGACACGAGTGGGGGAGCAGAGGCAGGGGAGGCTGCCCAGCTCAGTTCTTGTGTTGTCCGATCAAAATAGACCATTGTGCCGTTCTGCATGGATGTGAAAGGTTTATGGCTATTCTGTTCCAGGGCGAGGATCTGCCAGCAGTCGTTTTTTAAGTCGGGATGACTGTGAAGCATATTTGAGACGGTTGGAGTTTTCGGCGAGATTGTGCCGAGAAGAATCGGTGCCGGTTGAGTTGTCTGCCGGACAGTCTCTTCCGCTGGTTGCACAGATGCATTGGTACGGCCGGTTGCCTTTATGTGCTCAATGTTTGCCTTGAAGGTATGGAAAAAGGTTGATGGCGTCTCTTGTGAGGATTCTTTTGATGTCCCATCAACCGCGTTTCCATGCATTAAAGAATGCACACGCATGTTTTTTTTCCTTTTCAATCAAATACGCGATTGAGAAAAATATTTTTTTCTGACATAATTTTATATAGCAATTCGCGTGCCATTTTTTTGGTTTTTGATTCCCATTCGGTTTCAGTCTTTTTTGAGTCATTTTTGCGAAGGCTTGAGTGCAGGTATCCTGTTGATTTGACTGGATTCTTGTCTTCTCTGGAGTGACTATGGAGGAAGGGGAGTTTGTATGCAAAACATAATGAAGAGATCTCTCTTGCGTATTGATTTCAGGTTGATTTGACGCTATTCTGTGACAGAATATTGACGTAACTATTCAGCAGCACCCCATCCGCTCATTCGCTGCGCTCACCAGCTGCACACGATCAGGCTAGTTCACATAGGACAACTATAACAGCGAAGCGGTGTCATCTCCAGCCTGCTGGAGTTTAT
>DAOVSZ010000284.1 GCA_030627725.1 Desulfobulbaceae bacterium | reverse complement strand
TAGAAAAATATACCTCCAAAGAACAAGAAATCAAATGGATTTTTTTGGAAAAATGGCGAGAAAGTATACAAGTGGTTTGTCATGTTGATTTGTAAGGACTGGCTCAAGAACTATCCACACGAACTTATCAGTGCGCTGTCGCATGCGGCCCGTTGTCATCAGGTGGAGATGTATTTTGCCGGAGGGGCCGTCCGTGACTGGATATGCGGGAAAGATTCTTATGATCTTGATGTAACCGTAAACGCTCATCCTTTTGAGGTTGCGAGGAGCCTTGCAGAAGAGCTCGGCGGCAGTTTTGTCCCTCTGGACGATGAAGAAGGTGTCGCCCGGGTTGCCTGGCGGATGGATATTGATATTTCAAGCTTCAGAGAGGGTGCAACGCATATTGTTGAGGATCTTTGTCGGCGTGATTTCACTATAAATGCAATGGCGGTGAAGTTTGATCCTGCTCTGCCGGGACTGGAATATCCATATGACATTATTGACCCGACCGGTGGCGCGGATGACCTCAAAAATGGCATAATCCGGGCTGTCTCGGAATCCGTATTTGTCAAGGACCCGCTTCGTCTTATAAGGGCGTATCGTTTCATGGCCTCTTTTGGTTTTGCGCTTGATCCGGTAACAAAGCAGCTTATCCGAAAATGTTCCGGGCTGATAGGCTCTGCAGCAACGGAGCGGATTTCATATGAAATGGAACGAATCATGGCTTCAGACCGTGCCTCAGACGTTATCGCGCAGATGGCTGAGATTGGCCTGGTGTGGAAGATCTTTCCGGAACTTGAAAGGGGGGTCGGATGTAAACAGCCTGCAAGTCACCATCTCGATGTTTTTTCTCATAACCTTGAGACGTTAAGGATGATGGAACAACTCCAGCAGTCGCCTGCTGAATATTTCCCGGGCCATGGAAGAGAGTTGAAAGAATATCTCGAACAAAAAAGAAGGAGAGTGTGGCTGAGATGGGCTGCATTTTTTCATGATATTGCAAAACCTGAGACATATGAACTTCGTGACGGGAGAAGAACATTTTATAATCATGACCGGTCAGGCGGCCGGAAGTTTTCAGAAGTTGCCCGCCGTCTGCACTGGAGTAATGATGATACGGACCATGTAGCGCGTTTTATCTCTTTGCATATGTGGCCCTTTCATCTGAATAATTCGATGAGAAAAACCGGCATTACCGCAAAGGCGTGCCTTCGTCTTGTAAAAACGATCGGCAGTGAACTGCCGGGTCTGTTTTTACTCGCAATGGCCGATAGTCTGGCAGGACAGGGCGTCGATAAACCGGAGAATATGGAAATATCACTTGCAGAACTGTATGGCCGGGTAGATGCGGTCTGTCGCAAGAGTGTTCTTCCTGTGCTGCAGTCGCCTCCATTATTGACGGGAACCGACCTTGTCGATCTCTTCGATCTGCAGCCGGGGCCAATTTTTGGAACGATACTCAGCGGTATTGAGAAGGCCCGTGTGGTCCATGAGGGGATGACCCGGGATGATGCCGTGGGGTGGGTTCGTGTCTATCTGAAAGGCAGGGGACAGGGGACAGGAGGCTGAAGGTTCACCCTCATCCCTCACACTCTTCACCCCTCACCCCTCTCATCCAGCGCTTCTCTGACGGCATTGGCCATATCTCTTCTTAACACCGGTTTCATCAGAAATTTTCTGATGCCGATTTCCTTGGCTGTTTCAGCGGTTATCAACTCACTGAATCCGGTGCAGAGAATTATCGGCAGGGCAGGCTTGATGCCCAATGCTTTCCGGGCCAGTTCCACCCCGGTCATGTGGGGCATGGACATGTCTGTTATAAGCAGATCGTATAACTCCGGCTGCGCCTGAAACATCCTGAGGGCTTCCCGGCTGTCCAATACGGGTGTTACCGTATAACCAAGGGTTTCCAGCAGTTCTTTTCCTGTATTGACAATCGTCTCTTCATCATCAACCAACAGGATATGCTCTTTTCCGCCTGGCAGCGGTTCGGTTGCGGCAGCCTCAAGGGGCTCGTGGGCCGATTTGATCCGGGGGAAATAAACATGGAACGTGCTTCCCTTGCCCGGTTCGCTGTATGCGCTGATATGGCCGCCATGATCTTTGACAATGCCATGGACAACAGCCAGACCCAGGCCGGTGCCCTTGCCTTTCTCTTTGGTGGTAAAGTAAGGGTCAAAGATCCTTTCCTGTGTTGCCCGGTCCATGCCGGCGCCTGTGTCACTCACCTCGAGTTTTATGTATGGGCCGGGGGGCAGCGTATGGGCGCCGTTTTTACTGTCTTTTATGTCAATTGCCATGGGATTGACTGCTATGCCCAGTATGCCGCCCTTTTCCTGCATGGCCTGATAGGCGTTGGTGCAGAGATTCATGACAACCTGATGGATCTGGGTGGGGTCGCCAAGGACCAGCCCGCAGTCAAGGTTGATTTTCTTGCGGAACTCGATGGTCGTTGGGATCGAAGCCCGCAATAATTTCAACGCCTCTTTGACGATTAAATGAATCTCGATCGGTTTACGCTCACTTTCCGTCTGACGGCTGAAGGTGAGAATCTGATTCACCAGTTCCTTGGCCCTGTCTCCGGCCTTCAATACCGCTGCAAGGTGAGCGGCCAGCGGGCTTTTTTCAGACGCCTGCATCTGGGCCAGTTCCGCATAGCCGAGAATCGCCGAAAGAATATTATTAAAATCATGGGCAATGCCGCCGGCGAGCGTGCCGATGGCCTCCATTTTTTGGGACTGTCGGAGCCGGGATTCCATTTTTTTGTTTTCCGTAATATCTCTGGCTGAGTGAACGATTCCGACACAATCGACTTTATCGTCAAAGAGCGGCGCCGAGGAAACCAGGAGTATTTTGTTGAGGTTGCGATGTTGAATCTCGGCCGAATGTCCCTTTAAATCCTGCAGGGTCTGTTGAACCGGACAGTTCTCGCATGCTTCAGCTGCATTCCGGAACACCTCATAGCAGTGTCTGCCTTCCAGATCTTCATCATCGAGCTGCAAGGTTTCTAATGCGGCGCGATTTGCCCGGACAATACGCATATCCGTATCCTGGATAATGACAATGTCGCCAATGGCTTCAAAGGTTTTTTCCCATTCTTCAACCAGCCGCCGATATTTTTTTTCACTCAGCTGCAGCTTGTTGCGTTCCTCCTCCAACTCTTTCATTTTTTTGTTCAGTTTTCTGGAAACGCTTTTCCCGTGCATTCTGTCCAGCATGTCTGCGTCTGCCAGCGGTTTTTCCGGGACAGCAAGGGACCTGGATTTCTGTTCCCGGATGACTTCTTCGATTATCTCCAACAGGTCCGGCATCTCTTTTGGTTTCATGACATAGCGGTTCGCCCCCAGGCTCAGGCCCAGTTTCTCGTCCTCCGGATCAACATAGGTTGCCGTATAGAAAATAAAGGGGATTCGGCATAAATGTTCATCTTCCTTTACGGCCCGGCAGAGGCTGAAGCCATCCATTTCAGGCATCAGGATGTCGGAGATGATCAGGTCCGGACGGGACTGACGTGCCAGCATTAAGGCCTCGGCGCCGTTGTCGGCGACTGCAACCGCGTACCCTTCATGCTCAAGGACCTTTTTGAATATCATCCTTGAGTCTTCGTTGTCTTCGGCAAATAGAATCTTCATTCCCTTTCTCCAAGGTAACTATTCCGGTGGAGCCAAATACGTGGCCTAAGCACCATCCTGTAACTGTTCAGCAGTGCACCCCAAGGGCACTTCCTGCGGGGCGCCTCATATGTGTGCTATCAGGCCATTGAGCCATACATCGGTATGCGAGAAGGCCTAATAGTGCACAGGTAAGCGAGCCTGCGAGACTCCGGATGGGGTATAGCTGAACAATTACATTTATTTTACCCCATTATAGGGTC
>DAOVSZ010000220.1 GCA_030627725.1 Desulfobulbaceae bacterium | reverse complement strand
TCAGGGCTATCATGATGGCAAGCCGATGGAGCAGGTGCTGGGGAAGGACCAGTCGGTAGATGTCGGTTCAGGCCGTATGGGAAAAGAGTTTGAAGAAAATCTTATGGGCCTGAAAAAAGGCGAGAATGCCTCAAAGGAAACTCCATTTCCGGCTGAATTCCCAAATCCTGTTCTTGCAGGCAAAAATGTTGAGTTTAAGATCGATGTCAAGGATGTAAAGGAGAGGGTGCTTGCTGATCTCGATGACGAATTTGCAAAGGATGTCGGCAAGGAGTTCAACACCTTGGCGGAATTAAAAGACCATATCAGAAGCGAGAAGTTGCAACAGAAAGAGGAAGGAGGCAAAGGGGACCTCTCTGACAAGATCATGATGAAGCTTGTTGAGTCTCATGATTTTGAGGTCCCGGAGCGTCTGGTAGTGTATGAGGCGGAGATGCTGGTGAAAGAGATGGACCAGAATTTGCAACGGCAGGGATTGAGCCTTGAAGCAACCGGTATGAACAGGGACGATCTGGCAAAGAATTACCGGGAGTCTGCCGAGCGCCGGGTACGGGGCGATTTCATCATCAAGAAGATCGCTGAAGCTGAGGAGTTGAAGATCAACGAAGAGGACATTGAGAACGGTTTCAAGCGGATCGCGGGTCAGTACAACATGTCGATAGCCGAGGTGAAAAAATACTTTGCCAAGAGGGAAGACCTGCTGCCGTATATGAATGAGCTGCTCAACGAAAAAGTAGTGGAATTTTTACGTGAACAAGCCGATATAAAGAGAGTACCCGCCGGTGAG
Organism: Desulfobulbaceae bacterium; assembly: GCA_030627725.1. Taxonomy (GTDB): domain Bacteria; phylum Desulfobacterota; class Desulfobulbia; order Desulfobulbales; family DAOVSZ01; genus DAOVSZ01. The sequence goes on along the minus strand of DAOVSZ010000220.1, from coordinate 4,563 downwards.
GGGAAAAAAGCCGATAACGCGGACAGTAAGACAGGAGAAGACGCATGAACCTTATCCCTATGGTTGTTGAACAGAGCCCGAGAGGTGAGCGGGCCTATGATATCTATTCCCGCCTGTTGAAGGAACGGATTATTTTTCTCGGGACCGCAGTCAATGATGATGTTGCAAATGTGATCATTGCTCAGCTGCTCTTTTTAGAGGCGGATGATCCGGACAAGGATATCACCTTTTATATCAACTCTCCCGGCGGTGTCGTGACCGCAGGTCTCGCCATCTATGATACCATGCGGTACGTCAAGTGTGATATCGCAACCCTTTGCATGGGACAGGCGGCCAGTATGGGAGCAGTCCTTCTGGCTGCGGGGGCCAAAGGCAAGAGATATTCTCTTCCTAATTCCCGCATCCTCATTCACCAACCCATGGGCGGTTTTCAGGGTCAGGCCACTGATATTGAGATCCATGCCAGGGAGATTCTGCGCATGCGGGAGGACCTGAATACGATTCTGGCGAAACATACCGGGCAGAAGATTAAAAAAATCCAGACAGACACGGAACGTGACTTCTTTATGGGTGCCGAAGAGGCCCGGAAATATGGTATAATAGACAAGGTGATTGAGAAAAGGGAAATAGCAGCTGACAGTGAGGAGTCATAGGTATGCCAAGTAATCAGAAAGGTGAGATGGATGTCCACTGTTCCTTCTGCGGCAAGAATCAGGATGAAGTCAAGAAACTGATTGCCGGTCCATCCGTATATATCTGCGATGAATGCATCAGTCTCTGCGATGAGATCGTCAAAGAGGACCGACAGCAGGAACTTGAAGAGCAGGCGGATACATCTATCCTGAAACCGATGGATATTAAAAGCTACCTGGACGAGTATGTCATCGGTCAGGAGTTCGGCAAGAAGGCCCTTTCGGTAGCGGTCCACAACCACTATAAAAGAGGGGACGCTTCCAATAGATTTGAAGGCAATGACGTTGAACTGCAGAAAAGCAATATTATTCTGATCGGCCCGACCGGAAGCGGCAAGACCTTGATGGCCCAGACCCTGGCAAGAATTCTGGATGTGCCCTTTGCCATGGCGGACGCTACAACGCTGACTGAAGCAGGCTACGTTGGTGAGGATGTTGAAAATATCCTGGTGAGCCTCCTGCAGGCGGCTGATTACGACGTTGACAGGGCCAGCCGCGGGATCGTTTATATTGATGAGATTGATAAGATTGCCAGGAAATCAGACAGCGCCTCCATCACCAGAGATGTCTCCGGTGAGGGCGTGCAGCAGGCCCTGCTCAAGATAATTGAGGGCACGGTTGCAAGCGTCCCGCCAAAGGGTGGCAGAAAGCATCCCCAGCAGGAATATATCAAGATAGACACCACGGACATTCTCTTTATCTGTGGCGGCGCCTTTGTCGGGCTCGACACCGTGATCAAGAAGCGGTCCGGCACCAAGTCGATGGGATTCGGGGCCAAGGTGGTGGGCAAGAGCACGAAAAAGATGGGAGAGATCCTGGCCCGGGTGCAGCCTGAAGACCTGCTTCGTTTCGGACTGATTCCAGAGCTTGTCGGCCGACTGCCGGTCATTGCCACCTTGGAGGAACTCGAGGAAGAGGACCTTGTCCGGATCCTGAGGGAACCGAAGAACGCCCTGACCAAGCAGTATGAGCGGTTGTTTGAGTTTGACGATGTCAGGCTCAGGTTCACGGAAGGGGCCCTGGTCGCTATTGCCAAGGAGGCGTTAAAGCGCAAATCAGGCGCCCGCGGTTTACGTTCGGTCATGGAAAAGGCAATGCTCGACGTGATGTACGAACTTCCTTCTGAACCAAATGTGCGAGAGTGTGTGATCAGTGAACAGGTGATTACCAATGGTGATTATCCTGTTCTCCTGTATGAGAGTGAAGACACCAAGAAGACGGCTTGATGTTTTAAAAAGCCATTAGCTGTTAGCTGTTAGCTGTTAGCTTTTTGAGTTTCCGTTCAAATACTCGATATGAGAAAAATATGATACTTCACGAAAATGAATCCAAAGCCTACCCGATGATGTCGCTCAGGGATATTGTCCTGTTTCCCTATATGGTTGCGCCACTGGTTGTCGGACGAAAGAAGTCCATCAAGGCGCTTGAAGAGGCGATGTCTCAACGGACGGAAATCTTTTTGGCCACTCAGAAAGACGCAGCTGTTGACGATCCTGATGAAGAAGGTATGCATGAAGTTGGCACTGTGGCCTCTGTACTGCAACTCCTTCGCCTTCCCGACGGCACCATAAAGGGGCTTGTCGAGGGCAAGAGAAGGGCCCGGATCAAGAGCTTTGTGCCGAACAAAGATTTTTTTGTGGTCAATATTGAGGAGCTTAAAGGCCACTCAGACATGCAGCAGATTGAGGCTGAGGCATATGTCCGCGAAATCGGCTCGACATTTCAGGAGTACATCAAGCATACCAAGAAGATTCCGAACGAGGTGATCAACTCTCTGTCCAAGATTCAGGACCCGGACAAGTATGCGGATGTGTTGGCCTCACATCTTCCGGTAAAGGTTGATGAAAAACAGAAGATTCTCGCTACCTTTCCATTGCTCGATAGGCTGGAACTCCTCTTGGAGCTGCTTCACAGAGAGATCCAGATTGCCTCTCTGGAGGCCGGTATCCGCTTCCAGGTCAAGAAGAAGATGGAGAAGACCCAGAAGGATTATTATCTTGCCGAGCAGATGCGGATAATCCAGAAGGAGATAGGCGGCAAAGATGACCCCGGTTCCGAGATTGAGGAACTTGAGAAGCAGATCGAGAAGAAAAATTTCCCAAAGGTTGCCAAGGACAAGGTCCAGCAGGAGTTGAAAAAGTTAAAGCTGATGCCGCCCATGTCTGCTGAGGCAACGGTTGTCCGTAATTATATTGACTGCATCGTGAGCCTGCCATGGCGCGATAAGACCAAGGCAAAAATAGATATCAACAAGGCGGAAAAGATTCTCGATGAGGACCATTTCGCTCTGAAGAAGCCAAAGGAACGGATTCTTGAATATCTGGCAGTCCAGAGTCAGGTCAAAAAGCTGAAAGGGCCGATTCTTTGCCTTGTCGGTCCGCCTGGTGTCGGCAAGACCTCCCTGTGCAAGTCGGTTGCCCGTGCAATGGGGCGCAAATTTGTCCGACTGTCCCTCGGTGGTGTGCGTGATGAGGCGGAGATCCGCGGCCATCGCAGGACCTATATCGGGGCCCTTCCCGGAAAGATTATCCACTCCCTGCAGAAGATCAAGGTGAACAATCCGGTCTTCTGCCTTGACGAAGTCGATAAGATGAGTATGGATTTCCGCGGCGATCCATCCTCCGCGCTTTTGGAAGTCCTTGATCCGGAACAGAACAACTCCTTTAACGATCACTATCTTGACCTTGATTATGATCTCTCGGATATATTCTTTATTACCACTGCCAACAACCTGCACGCAATTCCGGCGCCTTTGCAGGACAGGATGGAGGTCATCAAGCTGAACGGGTATACCGAGGAAGACAAACTCCAGATAGTGAACGGATTTCTGGCGCCGAAACAGCTGGAGTTGAATGGGTTTGGCAAGAAGGATATTACCTTTGCAAGCGGCAGCATCCTCGAGATTGTCAGACGCTATACGCGTGAGGCCGGGGTGCGGAACCTTGAGCGGAGCATCGCCTCAATCTGCCGCAAGGTTGCCCGGGACAGGCTGAAAAAGAAGACAAAGAAGAATTACAGAATCTCCACCCAGTCCATTGCAAAGTATCTCGGTGTCCCTAAACACAGATTCGGCCTGGCGGAAGATAAGGAAAAAGTCGGCCTGACTACCGGTCTTGCATGGACCGAGGTAGGCGGAGAACTGCTGCAGATAGAGACCGTTTTGATGCCGGGCAAAGGGCATTTAACAATAACCGGCAAGCTTGGCGATGTCATGCAGGAATCTGCTCAGGCTGCTTTAAGTTATGTGCGATCACGGGCAATCAGCCTCGGTTTTACCCCGGATTTTTATCAGAAACTTGATATCCATGTCCATGTGCCGGAAGGAGCGATCCCAAAAGACGGTCCGTCTGCCGGCATTACCATTGCGACCTCGATCGTTTCGGCGCTCTTGAAGGCGCCGGTACGTAACGAAATAGCGATGACCGGGGAAATCACCTTGCGAGGACGGATCTTGCCGATAGGCGGTCTGACTGAGAAGCTTCTTGCTGCCAGACGCGGCAATATCACCCATGTGCTGATTCCAAAAGAAAACCAGAGGGACCTCAAGGAGGTATCTCCAAAGATACTCAAAAGCCTCCATATCGAGTTTGTCGAGCATGTCGATGAAGTCCTTGAAAGGGCATTGATTTTAGAGGAAGGAGAGACCCTGTTCAAGCATATGCCGGTTGAGTGTTTCGGCGCGGAGATGGCTGCTGCAAATGACGCGATTGTGGCGCATTGATTTTTGTTTTTTGGTAACTGTTCAGCAGCACTCCATCTGCACACGATCAGGCCTTCTCGCATAGCCAACTATAGCTCGTTAGCCTGCTTGTGCACATCTAAAGCACTGCTGAACAGTTACGGGAGGAGTTTAGGCTATGTTTGCCGCTCC
>DAOVSZ010000183.1 GCA_030627725.1 Desulfobulbaceae bacterium | reverse complement strand
CTGCGGATGAGCCTCTCTAAACAATATCAATTTGCAAGGTTATCGATAAAATCACCAAGTTTTTCATGGAAAACGAAGTCCGCATCGTTGTCCAATGGTGTATCTGATTGGGTTATTATTGCGAGAACAGCGCCGTTGTTCTTGGCAATCAGAGGAAAAGATGCTGCCGGTTGAACCACAAGGGTTGATCCGGCAGCGATCATCAAGTCGCATGACAGAGAGAGTTCCTCGGCTCGTTTCAGATCATCCGGAATCAGATTTTGGCCGAAGGAAATGGTGTTTGGTTTCAGCAAACCGCCGCATTTTATGCAGAGAGGAGCGCCATTGTCCAGATTGAGCTCATCCAGAGTCTCATGGGCAGGAGTGATATCGCTGCACTCAAGGCACATGACCTCCAGGTTTGTCCCGTGGAGATTGACAATCACATCTTTGGGAAGACCGCTTTTTTCATGAAGACCGTCGATATTCTGTGTAATCAGGCCCGGAAGTTTGCCGATATCGTAAAGCTCTTTGAAAAATATATGTGTTTTGCTTAGCCTGGCTTCCTTGATCCCTTTCCATAGGGCTTTTTTCCGTTGCCAGTAGAGAAGCCGCTTGCTTTCATCAGAAACGAACTCATGAAGATATACTGGTTGAAATTTCTCCCAGATACCTCCCTGACTGCGATAATCCGGGATTCCTGACTCTGTGCTTATTCCTGCCCCGGTAAAGCCGACAATCCTCTTGCTCTTCTTGAGGATTGATTTGAATTTATTTATCTCATCCATATCATTCTTATGACAAAAGAGTAGTTAAGGAACGTTGTGGAACATAGACAACACTGACCGGCTGGGCTCCTATAAGGTCTTCTTCATTATCCGGGACAACAATCGGTGATTCTTCTGAAGAACTGCCAGCCAATAGTTCATCTTCGTAGCATTTGTTTTTACCTGCCAGTGGCTGAACAAACCAGAGGCGTTGCCAAGGGGTAAACTCCCTTCGGTCGGATGAATCTCCAGGCTGAAGGTCACACGATCAAGGTCAAGACAGGCCATTGATTCTGCAACGATTTTGCCCAGACCATTGGCGCCGTACATAGGTGTAAGTTCTTTCTTCCCCTTGAATTCAAAAGGAATTGCAATTTTTTCGAAAAAGCTCAAATGGTCTGAAACCCCGAACGGACTGAACGTCGAAAGGGGATGGCCATCATGGAGATGGAAATGCAGGGGTTTGCCTGATGCAGCCAATTGCCGGACCACAGGAAGGACCATCGACACTACATTGTCCACCGCATTCTGAACATCCTCGATACGTTCAGGCAACCGTTTGTCAGTGGGATTAAGTGAGCAGATATCTTCCGAGGGGTGAAGCTGGTTATAGGCCTGCCTGGCACAATAGATCCCGAGGTGGCCGATATCGATGCAGGCGCTCACATTCGGCAGATGCAGCAGCCTCTCATGCGCCTTACAGAAAACATCCGGTGATAATCCCACTGCATATTCTATAAACAGGCAGGAATGATGCGGCAACTCCTGAAAGGCGGTATCAAGCTCGGTCAGGGCCCTTTGGTACTCCTCGAATCGGGTGGCGATTTCCAGCTGGTCATGGACCACAAAGCGGTCGGCCTCTCCTGCGAAGCGGGCTGCAAAATCAAGGACCCGGGCACGCCCTTCCGAGGTGAGAAGATTTATTTCTCGTGGCAGATGAACAACAGCAGGATGAACAACAGCAGGGGGCGCTGGATCCGGCCAGAAACGGAACAGCCACTCCAACTCATCCGGGCTGGAAGCATAGAATTCAGGGGCCAGACCAGCTTCCCTGAAACGGAGACGTGCCAGTTCAAGCAAGGCATCGTCTCCTTCGATCCTTTTCTGAAACAGGGCATGGATGCGGGGAGATGCTGGTTTCATATATTCATTCCTTGCGGACGTGCCTGAACAAGCCATATCTCATCGCCGATAATGGCCCCCTCAATGTCCTGAGGCCCGCCAAACGTCTCTTCTACGAGCCGGCCGACTGCTGCCAGCCGTCTGCCAAGCCTGTTCCGCATCTTCGCATTTGTTGACATGGGAATAGTTGCATAGTCTACGCGCTTGGCGATCATTCCGCCTTTGGCTGTCGGCCATAAGGCATGACTGAAATCAGCAAAGGAGGCCATGCTCGGCGCGCCCGTCTTTTTGTCGCACATCATTCGGTAAGGCGACCCCGGCGTACTGCCGCCTGCCAGGGTCTCTCCCTGGCCGACAGCCAGTTCTATATAGATCTCGTCATCTTTCTCGGTAATCGGGTTGACGGTATGCATGATAAAGGAATACTCAGGAACAATCATCTGCTGAAGAAGAACGGCCATATACGCTTGATCGTCTCTTATCCCGGTCTGTTGCCGACTTGCGGCGGCCCGTTGTGTCCACAATGAGGCCCAGACATGGCGCACCGCCTCTCCCACATGGGCCCGCGCCACATTGGCCACGGAATCGTAAAGCCCGGCCCCGGAGATATTTTCCAGGTCTTCACAGTTGCAGCTTGAACGGACCATGATCATGCCTTTTGCAGCAAACATCTTCATGACCATGGCAACGATCTTGTCCGGCACTGTCACGGCTTCAATGGTTTTGGCCAGTTCATCAACTGTTGTCGGAATATCGTCAGTATCTTTGCGTGCAGCCACACGTTGTCTCAGGCGAGCGTATTGTTTTTTGACTGCACTTGCGTCCAGCGTCGTCTCCATCACCCCAAAGGGAATGACCGCCCCCTTGGGAGTGGTGAAATCAGCGTCCCGGCGACGCGACAACTCATGGAGCCGTCCGGCCCCTTCCGCCTTGGCGCCGCCATTTTTCAGGGTTACCCGGGACAGCGTAAGGACTGATGGGGAAGCCGCAAGCTGCACCGCCGGGAGAGAAAGTTCTCGTTTCTTCAGCGTCTTCTTGAACGGTCGGCCAACAGCATTTTCATCAAATGAGACCGTATCGGCCGTCGCTTTCAAGGTCAAGCGCTCTCCGCTTCGTTTGGCAAGTTTCGTGAATATCGCAGCATCTTCAGCCACAACAAATACAACTCCTTCCTGCCTGGTCCTGATTGCAAGATGGCTGAGGTGGGGCAGATGATACGCAAGGACAATACCCCGCACCCCATGGGGAATCGTCTCATCTCCTTCTGCCTTGTTGACTACTGCTATATTTTCTCCAGCCGGGCGTGCGAGGTCGGTCAGGTATTCACAGACCTGGAGACGACCTGCGGCAATTCCTGGCACAATCACATCCCAAGACGGCAGATTTGCCTTTCTCCTGATCTGTTGCAAAAGCAGATCATTTAGTTTTGCCAACTGAAAAATAAGACTGCCGCGAATCTCTCCCTCACAGTAGAGCTCGATTGCATGGCTCGCCACCCCCAGGGTCATTCCCAACTGATGCGCTTTCTCAAAAAACAGATCGAAGACAAGATCGCTCTGTCCGTCAGCCAGCCGCCGCTCCCTGAAAAGGGTGGCCTTCAGGCGCAGCAAATGGTCGCGATTTGTCGGATTAAATTTGCGCTGCCAGGCCTTCAGTTCCGAGAGAATAACACGGCGCTCATCCGCCTCTAAGCCACTGATGGAGAGGTTGTTAACGGTCAAGGTCAGGGCGTTAAGGGCCTGCTTCCATGGCAGTTCCTCAGAGCTTTCGAAATCAGTGATCACCTCGCTTAACAGAACAAAAGCATAATCTTCCAGGCCTGTATCGGCCAAACGGATGTTCTGGCTCCGTGTGTCGGCATTTTTTTCTCGCTGTGCTATTAATATACTGCGCAATATACTGCGCAGTTCAGTAATCCGCAGCAGGATGGCGAGCCGGTCTTCGGCAGTGTTTCCCAGGCCCTCCTTGGCAGCCAGAAATCGCTCTACCCCCTGCGCGACCTTTCCCCCTGCCCTTCCCCCTTCCCTTTCTAAAGTAAGCATCTTCCTGAGGCGTTTTTCAAGCGATCCGGCATTAAAAAACTCCAGCAACTCTTCATGAAAGATTTTGAATTGTTCCACGAAATCAGAGGAATACTCACCGTGGCCCGCAGTGATCCGTTGCAGGATCTTCTCGGATGTGGCCAGGTCTTCCGGCCCGGCGCAGCGGTGGAGTTTATTCTGCAGCGTATGCTTGATCTCCTTTTTCAGCTCCTGAGGAATATCGTTTCGATGGGCAATGTCCCGGATCCTGGTCAGCGGCTCCGCCCTGACAAAGGCCCGGTCATAGGAGGGAAGCCACGGGTAAATCTTGCGCATGATAAAGGCATTGGCAGGTGTTGTGAAGGCAAAGAGCCGCTCCTGGATCTCTCGTGAGAGACGGGCATGGTGACTTGGCCTGAAATGGCGGCCGTCTTCCATGCAGGCTATCTCGCCGGCGCCGAGATAGCGAAGGTAGATTGCCAGATACATGAGATCATGATCGGTCACCACTGTCTCATCGTGCAGCAGAGTCTTAATGCCGTCTAATTTCTGCCGCCAGCTCTTCCGGGTCCGGTCCAGTTGGACCAGGCTTTTGAAAAAGGAGGTTTCCTCTACTGCTTTGACTTTAAGCCGCTTTTTGACCGGCAAGTGTTCTTTCTGCGATGGTTCTTTCTTGGCCGCCGGAACGCGAGACCCTTCAGCTCCTGATAAGGCGGCAAGCATTCGGGTGATCCTGTCCCTTGCCTGATTGAGCATGCTGGGCGGGTCCGGCCACTGCTCAAGAATTATGGCGCCTGTATACGCGCGGCCCGCAAGCCTTTCGAAAAAAGCCCTGACCCCAAGGTCACTCTCACCGGCAGGCCCGGTAAAGATCACCAGGTGGCTGTCCTGGTCGCCGTAATTTTCATGAAGATGAATGTGGATGAGCGGCACATGATGACTCAGACGGTCAAGAAAGCCGATATAGTTATTTTGGGTGGACGAACAAAGATTGGCATGCCCCAGATCAAAACACATGCCCACATGGTCTGTATTGGTGTCATGGAGGTCATGCAACAGAGCAAATAACCGGTTGAAGTCTTCAGGCGTCGTGATGGGGGTGTTCTCGATCGAAAGCGAGAGCCCGGTCTCATGACAACGATTGATCAGAGGCAGGATGGCCTGCACATACTTTTTAAGGCCCGCCTCGGTATTGAGATGGATATTAAGCAGGGTTGCGCCGATATCTTGAGCAAAACGTACCTGTTCAAAAAAAATAAGCGCATCTTCCGGTTGTAATGGATTGGCCCACCACGGGGCATGCACTGTTAAGGCAAGATCATGCTTCTTGGCAGTCTCTTTTATCCGACGTCGCCCGGCAACGCTTATATCTTCGAGGTCCCAGCCGGCGCCTGATTCCTTTTTGTCGGGAAACCACTCAAAGGCCTTAAAATGGTTCTTGACCGCATACAAAAACGGCTCAAGAGGTGTTTTGGCCATAAAGGCGGTCTGGTTGCCGATTCTGATATCTTTCATCTTGAGATGAGATGATGATAGATGATAAAAGGATGAGATAATAAGAAATCGCTTTTCGAAGGATGGTAACTTACGGAAAAGAAGGGTAAACTCCCCACCGCTGCCGACCAAAAAACGCTCCCAAAATCGTAACTATTCAGGTGGAACTAATGTGGCCTAAACTCATCCTGTAACTGTTCAGCTTAAAAAACTCATCGGCCGCTACATCCAATCCAGGAAACCTCACAGAAAACAGTTACTTTTTTTAGAGTAATTTGTCAACCAGGCTATTGACACCACCAAGAAGAAGTTCACGGTCTGGTCAGGGCGGCAGTTGCCCATTATTGGTTTGTTGTTATCCATCCCTTTGACGATGGTAATGGCAGGATAGCCAGAGCTGTTGCCGAGATGGGCATGGGTACGCCGGAAGTTTGAGAGCGTTGATACTCCACCAGGTTGGCGATCAGTGAGCCGAGAGTGATCTTTGCCTTGATCCGGACCGGGACCCGCAAAGTATCATCGGTCAGCCAGATAACGGGGGCGCTTTTTTTCTTATACAATCCCTTAAAGGTCAGTTTCGGGG